>JAEYVS010000105.1 GCA_023429265.1 Bacteroidota bacterium
CATTTTTTTTGTATCAGAATAGCCTTCGGCATTAAGTTTATAATAATATATTCCTGAATTAAGGTTACCCGCATTGAAATTAACTTCATACTTACCCTGACTTATCTTATCATTTACAAAGGTCTTTATCTCTCTCCCCAATGCATCATATACCTTTAAACTAACAAAGGTTGAATTTTTTATTTCAAACTTTATTTTCGTCTCAGGATTAAATGGGTTTGGAAAATTCTGATAAAGTTTGAATTCAATAGGTATTTCACTGGATATTTGATTTATCCCGACTGTTTGAGAGTATTTGATAGTAGCGTAATCTCCGTAGCTGCTTCCTGTAACATATACATTGCCGGATTTATCGACTATCAGTGCCGTAGCTGCATCTCCCGGGGCTTGCTGAGGTCCAATACCATAATACATAACCCATTGTTGGATACCTGTATTACTATACTTGATAGTGGCGTAGTCGATATTCCCGGGATTTACCGTTGCATAGCCGGCTATATAAACATTCCCGCTGTCATCTAATTGGATACAGCAAGGTATGTCTGTAGAGTTCCCAGGTCCGTTAAAATTCATTGCCCATTGCTCAATACCTAATGAATTATATTTAACAGTCATAATGTCACCAGTTGCTCCTGTTACATATGCATTGGATGAATCATCTACGGCAATATCAATTGCTGACGCGTTGCTATGATAAACTGACCATTGTTCTTCACCGGAGGAATCAAATTTAATAGTAGCAAAGTTTACGGCATTATTTCTCCATACATAACCTGTTACATATACATTCGCTGAATTATCAACTGCAATGGATTTAGCATAATCCGAACCGCCGCCTGGCCCATTAAAGCGGTTTGCCCATTGGAATTCACCATTAGAATTCCATTTAACTGTTCCCCAATCGGCTAATCCGAACGAACCTGTAAGATATACATTGTCTGATATATCGATTGCCATAGAAACTGCATAATCATACTGATTGTCACTTTCACCGCTGTCATAAGTTCTCACCCATAATGAATCACCATCAGAGTTGTATTTTATTACAGTAAAATCCGGTCCGGTTACAGGCTGAGAACTCCATCCTCCCACTAAAATATCACCATTACTGTCAATTAAGATTTTATATGGTATATCACTCCCCCCTCCGTTGTATCTTCTAACCCATTGCTGAATCCCGGAGGAATTATATTTGATGGTAGCAAAGTCGGTATATATAGCAGTTGAGCCGCTTCGGCTGAATCCCGTTACAAAGACATTCCATGAATCATCAACAGCAATAGAAGTTGCTTCGTCATATTCATTAGCGGTACCATTATATCTCTGTACCCATTGCAGTATTCCTGCTGAATTATATTTAACTGTCGCATAGTCAGGTTTAGCTCCGCCAGGAGTATAAACTTCACTTTTTCCTGTTACATAAACATTACCTGAATCATCAATAGCAATATCTCTTGCCTGGTCATCGGAATAAAAATGATAACGGGCTACCCATTCCTGAGATACCTGAGCGTTACATAGCATAGCACCGGTAAATATTAAGGTCACCACTAAAGGGAAAAATAATATGTTGTTTTGTTTTGTCATCATTTAAATAATAAGATCCGGAGGAATAGGTAGTGTTACTTTATATTATGATAACATGAAATAAAAAGCAAGATAAATTTATATAAATTTTCAGCTAAATGTTTAGTTTATCGTAGTTTTTGCAGGTATGATCAGGGGAAGAATGAAATTTGGTAGATAATTAGTTTAGTAAAGTATTATTCTCAAGGGTTCATAAATCATCTCCTTCTCAAAAACTTCTTTTCCTATTTTACAGTGGCTGCATTTTCCTTTGATACAGTAGAAATTATGCAGCTGGATAATGCCCTGTTCCTGCGATACAGACTTTACTTTGAATGAAAGCTGGCGTTCCATTACCCTTGTGATCTCGTTTTGGGTAAGGCGTTTAGTGAAGAAGTAAGAGGCGAGCACCTTTTCTTCCAGCGCGGTCTTTTCGAACTTCTTCGAATAGAAAAATAATAAAGGCAGCATAACATTTGTAATAATGTCTGTCACTCTTTCTTTGCCAATGGATACTTCGCGCGATGTTTTTCTTTGTTTTCCGAAATTGTAATGTGATTCCCAGTATGGATGAGGAGCGAAGGAAATCAGCATTTCCACAATTTTTTGTATGGGTTTATCTTGATTTTCGAATGTAAGCACGATTTCTTTAAAAAGTTCACCATATACAACCTCATACAAAAGCGCTGATGCATACGCAATCCTGACAGTGGGAAAATTTGGCGGTCTCAGCCTGAAAAAATGCCATTCGGATTTATCCAATGGGTCGATGCCAAGTCTTGAGCGGAGCCTGGTCCAGTCAGCTTTCAAGGCGGTTATATATTCGTCCTTATGTCTCTCATCCTTCAGGAATCCCGCGGCGCCGAATAATACTGCATCCAGCTGAACCGGGCTGAGCTTCATTTTTCTCAGTTTAGCTATCTCAATTTTGTGTGCGAGCCTCCTGAATTGTTCTTTATTCTTTGAATATCCGAGTGCTTCAAATACAAACTCAATAAACACCTGTTCCCATTTTGTTCTTTCTGATTTCAGGTGGGGGAGCATTTCGACGGCCGTCTTAAGACGGCGGGTCTTGTAGCGAAGGCGTTCGATGCTCAGCTCTTCAATCCAGGGTTTTTTGATGATGTCGGGGACATTCATTCCATCGGGATAGCATGGGAGGCGGAATTTTTCCGAAGGTTTATTGATTATGTCCTTCCATATGCTGTGAATGGATGAGGTAAGGAATTTAGACAGCACTACCGTTGGAATTTCCCTGACCTTTTTTGCTACAGGAAGTATCATCTTACCGGGCTCATCGGGCCACATTACTACCTGCAGGATAACTTTATTGTACTTACCGTCTTTTTTATGATTATGGTCCTTCCAGTCCTTAAATGTCCGGTGGATCTCGATATCTCCCGAATAAATCACATTATGTATCTTGACCTTTGAGTTCTTGTAGTCCGGACCGGAATCCTGATTTCTTTTGCCGTAATCCAGAATTTCGACAATTCTGCCATCAGTAGTCCTAATATCATTGTAATATGCGGGATTTTCCCATATCCTGCATATGAAATCCTCATTAAGGTTAAGTTTTTCCATTAATATTTATCGGAGATTTTTATAAATTAATTCCTTTACCGGCTAACAAATTTAATTAAATAATAAAAATTATGCAAAAATTAAGAATCAATTTGCTGTTTGTTGTTCTGGCAGCTTTTATTTTTACCGCATGTGGTGAAACCAAAAAACCTGAAGAGGAATACCTCAATAAAGCCTTGACCGAGCTGGAAAACAAGCAATATACCGAATCCATTGCAACATACAGGGAACTTATTAAAAATTATCCGGACTCACCAAATGCAATTTTTGCGTATAATCAGATAGCCGGCATTTATATGGACCATTTGCAGGATTTTTCTTCCGGCATAACGGCTTACAAAGAGCTTTCAACGAATTTTCCGGATACCAAAGAAGGTAAAAACGCGCTTTTCATGGTAGCCTTCACATACGACGAAAAACTTCAGGACAAAGATAACGCAATTAAATCATATAAGGAATTCCTTGCAAAGTATCCTGAAGATACCGATCCGAATGAAAAGATGAGCGAGTCAGCAAAGATGATGCTTGAGGTACTTGAGTCAGGAAAATCAATCGAAGATCTGATCGAACAAAAAATTATGGAGCAGGAAAAAACTAATCCAACTGATACAACAAGCAGCATTAAAGAGCCTGAAAAGACTCCTGAGGTAAATCAAAAGACTCCTCAGGATTCGGATACTCCTCCGGTAAAAGAATCAAAAACCGAGCAGGAAAAAATAGACGCAAATAAATAATCTGGAATCTTTTGAGAGTATGGAGAGTATAAGACTATATGATATCAAATTCGGATTACAGAAAATACTTAGACCCATCGGTTATAGCCCGTTTATCGGGTCTTGAACTTAAAGCAAGGCTTGTCGTGGAAGGTTTCATGACAGGCCTTCATAAATCCCCATATCACGGTTTCAGCGTGGAATTTGCAGAGCATCGTCAGTATATGCCCGGTGATGACCTGCGCCATCTGGACTGGAAAATTCTCGCACGTTCAGAGCGGTACTACATCAAACAGTACGAAGAAGAAACCAATCTGAAATCATACATACTTCTTGATATAAGCCGCTCAATGAGCTACTCGTCAGGGAAAAATAATGAGTCAGGAAGTTTCTTTAATAAGATCTTCAAGAAACCGAAGGAAGAAACAGCAAAAAGTACAGGCTTAACAAAGCTTGAGTATTCTTCTTATGTCGCGGCTTCTCTTTCTTACCTTATGCTGATGCAGAATGATGCGATATCACTGACCACCTACGATACACGTGTAAGGTCATACATTCCTCCCCGCTCTACAAAAAGTAATCTCAAGCTAATTTTAAAGGACATCGATTCCATTAAAACGGAGAATGAGACCGGTACGGCAGCCTGTCTGAATGAGATCGCTTCAAAGATAAACAGAAGAGGGCTTGTGATAGTCATAAGCGACCTTCTCGATGACCCGAAGTCCGTAGTAAATGCTTTAAAGCACTTTCGTTATAAGATGAATGAGGTTGTCGTATTCCAGGTGCTTGACCCCGTTGAGATGAATTTCATTGAAGGGAATCCGGTAACGCTTGTAGACCTGGAAACACGTGAGGAGCTTTTTTCGCAGCCCTTCGCAATGCAGAAGGCTTACAAGGAAGCGATGCAGGAGTTCATAGGGCATTATAAAAAGGAATTCAGAAGCAACCGCATCGATTATGTACTTCTTTCCACTGAGACACCCTTTGACAAAGCCCTTCTTGGTTATCTTAATAAAAGAAAAAAGGTGATGTAATATTTACACCACCTTTAATTTAAATCTTCTTTGTAAAGTAATTTAGTAAGGTCTTATCTTGTCGTCCCAGATCGGGGTTGTAAGCCTATAATCTCCAAATCCTGTATTATCCACAAAAACAAACCTTCTGTTTATGTCATAGTAATCCCATACCTCATATGGTTTTGTATTATTTTCAAAGGGGTACCTGTCTATGCTCGATGGATCACCATAAATTATGTAAACCATTCCCATATCGGATTTCCAACCTTCAAAGTAATTTGAATATCTTTCATTTGCAATTTCTATTCTTTTGTAATATTCCTGCATTAATTCGTTGGTCGTTGAACCCGGAGAAGGGTCTTTAGAGCGCCAAAACTGGACAAATCTCTTTTCTTTATCCTCTTTGGATTTGGCTTTTTGCATTCTGTCATATTCATCAGAAGTAGCGATATAAATAGTCTGCGCAATGGCAAGATCAAGATCTTTAACCGATACCGGGAGCCCGTTCCATTTAAAGTTAAAATCCTTTGACGCAAAAGTATTATTACTTAAATCTTTTACTACAAGCTTGTAATCTCCGGAATACAACTCCTCTGTAGCAAGTTCCTCTATCTTCTGGTTTACTCCCGGGCTCAATACATAGCTGATACTGCCCTTCATTATCTCGTTGTTATCCTTGTCATATACCTGATATCGGAAATTCTTCTGCAATGGTATGTCGAGATTATTGTAAACTTCAAAGAAAAGATAGAATTTACTTAAATCGCCTACATTCTTTGTGACGAGCGGTGTAATCATCTTTTTGTTCTCTGCGTTGTAGCTGAAATTTGACACCATCATAATGTCGCTGAAATGAAGTTCACCGGTATCAAAATTCTCAACTTTTACTTTGGTTGTTTTTGTGTTCGAAGCACCAGTATTTCTGTCGATGACTTCCACCTGGAGATCATAATCTCCGGGCTCAAGATAAAAATTCTTAATGATGAATTCCGAGGTACCGCCTGCATCCTTAAATTCTTTGTTTGTTTTTGATACCTTTGTGGTGTTTGTTTCCTGCGATACGATCTGCTTATTCTGGTCGGTAATTATAATATCATATTCAAGGTTAGCTTCAAATCTTTTTTCAGCGGATTTTTTTATGAACTGAACATTGCTCATCGGAACTTCGACATATACATCGAGCCGGGGAGTAGAGTTTTCCTGGTTGTAAAATACCAGTGGGTCCAGGTAAAAGAATTCCTTATCCTTGTTGTAATTAAGAAGTTCGTTATTCTCTATTTGGGAAAATAGATCACTTGTGGTGAAGATGGCGAGCGCCAGTAATACTGCGGTAATTAATCTCCTTCCATATCCCCCAGAGGTTTTATTTGTGCTTTTCATTTTTTACGCACCTCCGTTATAAGTTGAGAAAATATGGTTTACCCTTTTCCATCTCACCGGAAAAAGGGCTTATAGTAAAGTTACATTTTTTCCGCGAACAAATCAAACTCTTCAAAATCATATATTTTAGACGAAATAATGTCACCGATTCTTAAACCATTGTTATTGTTAATGTAAACCTCCTGATCTATTTCAGGAGCATCTTTGTAAGTTCGTCCAACGTACTGCCCGTTTTCTTCTCTATCTATAATTACATCAAGAATCTGTCCTATAGATGCTTCGTTGTTTTTAAGGGAAATTTCTCTTTGAGCATCCAGTAAAAGTTTTTGCCTGAGCCTCTTTTCTTTTACGGGGATTTTGTCAGGAAGGTTGTATGCGTGTGTATCATCTTCGTGTGAGTATGTAAAAACCCCCAGGCGGTCAAATTTGAACTCCTTTACAAAGTCTAATAACTCATTAAAATCCTTTTCAGTTTCATCAGGATAACCTGTAAGCAGGGTAGTCCGGATAGAAATGCCGGGAACTTCCTTTCTTATTTTTTCCATTAGCTCCACCTGAGTCTTTTTTGTTATTCCACGCCTCATTGATTTAAGTACATTATCTGAAACGTGCTGAACAGGTATATCGATGTAATTGCAGATATTTGGTGTATCCCTCATTAAATCAAGCAACTCGTGAGGAAAACGCGATGGATAAGCATACATTAGTCGCATCCATTCGATGCCGCTCACTTTTGAGAGCTCTTCCATCAGGTATGCCAGCCCGCGTTTTTTATCAATGTCAAATCCCCAATATGTAGTGTCCTGACCTATGATTATTAATTCCTTAACGCCTTTGGACGCAAGTTTCTGAGCTTCCATTAATACCTGCTCAGCCGGCTTTGAAACGTGCTTACCGCGCATAATGGGTATAGCGCAAAAAGAGCAAGGGTTATTGCATCCTTCACTTATTTTCAGATAGGCATAATGAGAAGGAGTGGAGATATCTCTCTCCCCAAGAAGATTGCTTTTGTAGTCAATTCCTATCTCATTAAGGAGGTCAACTATAGTATGCTTTTTATCGGTGGCTCCGAAATATTTATCTACTTCCGGTATCTCTTTTTCCAGGTCCGTTTTGTACCTGTCAGAGAGACAGCCTGCAACGTAAACATTTTTAACCTGTCCTTCTTCTTTTTTCCGAACTGCTCTGAGAATTGTATTTATTGACTCTTCTTTCGCATCCTGAATAAAGCCGCAGGTATTTACAATGACTGTTTCGCATTTATCTTCGTCTTCGACGATTTCGACATCATTATTTCTCAGCTGAGCTAAAATATGCTCCGAATCCACCAGATTTTTGGAGCATCCGAGAGTGATTAATTTTACTTTATCTTTTTTTACCTTCATAATATAATGGGAAAACCCTCTTCCTTAAAGGGAGTGAGGGTTTCATTAATATACCATCTAAGTACCTAAAATGATAGATAAATAACAATTCGGGAGGAAAAAGGGATTGACAAATCGCAATATTTTGTATATGTTCATCATATACAAATAAGTAATGTTATGGATTTAGAGAATATTACAGGATTTGAGTGGGATGAGGGAAATAAATATAAAAGTGAAGAAAAGCATAAAGTCTCAATAAAAGAGGCTGAAGAAGTATTTGAAAGTGATCCATTAATAACGATCAAAACCGGAATTACTCAGGAAGAACGTTATCAACTATTTGGGCAAACAAAATCAGGTAAATTAATTTCGGTAATATTTACATTAAGGAATAATAAGATCAGAGTTATATCAGCAAGGCCGCAAAGTCAAAAAGAAAGGAATTTTTATAATGGCAAACTTAAAGAAGAAGGAGCTTAAGCCAATCCCAAAGTTTAAGACCGAAGATGAAGAAAGGGAGTTTTGGGATACGGCTGATACATCAGAATATTTTGATTGGGATTCTGCGGTTCGTGTACGCTTTCCAAATCTGAAATATTCTACGGAGTCTATTTCGCTCAGGCTGCCTGCCTCAATGCTGAATAGCATAAAGATAATGGCAAATAAACGCGATGTACCATACCAATCCCTGATAAAAATGATACTTGCAGACAGGGTAGCCGAAGAAAACGAAAAATACACTTCATCAAAGAAAAAGAAGTAAATTCATACCTTTAGGAGCTCCTTTCCGGATTTTAAACGGGAGGAGCTCTTTTATGTCCTTATAATTAACTTTCAAGTTTAAACTGTTTTTGTGTAATTACGTATTTACATTCTATAAAACTCATTTTTTTAATGACGGATCAGGAAAAGCCCATTCCTTCTAAATCTAAGATTGAAGACATCGCGCTGATTGATGAAGCCCTCCAGGGAAACCAGGCTGCTTTCGAAAAGCTGATGAATAAATATTATCAGCATATCTACAATCTTATCTATAAAATGATTTTCAAGAAAGAGGACGTGGAAGACCTCACTCAGGAGGCTTTCATTAAGGCATTCAATTCCCTGCAAAATTTTGACCGTCAGTTTGCTTTTTCCACCTGGTTATACAAGATCGCGACTAATAATTCGATAGATTATCTAAGAAAGAAAAAGTTGAGTACATTTTCAATCGATAAGGAAATTGCGTCTGAGGACAGTGATTTTAAATTTGAAATACCTGATACAGAGTATGTGCCGGATAATAAAATTATAGAGGAAGAACGTAAAAAAATCATCGATGAAGCCATAGAGAGTCTGCCGGACAAGTACAAGAAGGTGATAGTCCTGCGTCACAAGAATGAAATGGAATATGAGGAGATCGCCGAAAAGCTTGAACTTCCCCTCGGCACTGTTAAAGCGCACATTTTCCGTGGACGGGAGCTCCTGAATAAGTACCTGAAACACAGAATAAAAAATTATTAGAATTTGTGATACTATGAGCAAGGTAGCGACAGAAACTCCTTTAATGAAGCAGTATAAACAGATCAAGCAGAAGTATCCCGATACTCTGCTGCTCTTTCGTATGGGGGATTTCTTTGAGACATTCGAGGAAGATGCAGTGACCGCATCAAAGATTCTCGGTATTACTCTCACCAGGCGGGCTAATGGAAAAGCATCCGATGTAGCTCTTGCCGGTTTTCCTCATCATTCTCTCGACAACTACCTGCCAAAGCTTGTAAAAGCAGGTCTTAGAGTAGCTGTTTGTGAACAATTGGAAGATCCAAAGCTTGCAAAAGGTATAGTAAAGCGCGGTGTTGTGGAGGTTGTTACTCCCGGCGCAACGTTTTCCGATAAACTCCTCGACCATAAGTCTAATAATTTTCTTGCCTCGATATATGTAAATGGCGATGTATGCGGATTTTCATTTTGCGATGTATCGACCGGTGAGTTTGCTACGTCCGAGGTCCACGTTAAGCAGATTCGTGAACAGGTTGAAATAATAAGCCCGTCGGAAATTCTCATATCCAAACGTGATAAGGAAAAAGTGTTTGAGATCCTCGGGTATGAGCCTGATTCTGCTTTTAACGAAGAAAACAAAAGGTTCCTTGTTACAAAAGTGGATGATTGGGTCTTTAACAGCGACTATGCATTTGAACTGCTTACTAACCAATTCAATACGAAAGCCTTGAAAGGCTTTGGAATCGAGAATATGCGGGAAGGCCTTATCGCAGCGGGATGCATTTTGAATTACCTGAACGAGACTCAAAAGACAAATCTCGAGCACTTAAAGAAAATTTATAATTACGATTATTCCGATTACATAATCCTGGATCCCTCGACAAAGCGAAACCTGGAGATTACATCATCCATAGCAGAGGGAGGCAGAGAAGGAACTCTTATTTCCATTCTCGACTGCACTGAAACCCCAATGGGGGGACGCCTGCTGAAAAAATGGGTTTCCCGGCCGCTGAAAAAACTCGACCAGATAGAGAAAAGGCTCGAAGCCGTTAATGATTTTTACAATAATAAGAAGGAACGTGAAAGCATTCTTGAGGAGCTTAAATCCATTGCAGATCTGGAAAGACTTTTATCGAAAGTTTCCACAGGGAAAGCAGTACCAAGAGATATACTCCAGCTTAAAATATCACTACAGCAGATAAATGTAATACGTGAAAAACTGAGAGTCTTTTCCTCTAAGGCAATCATTACTCTCAAAGAAAACCTTATCGATCTTCCGGAACTAATTGCGGAGATAAATGAGTCTATCAACCAGAATTTTATCGAAGGGACTGATACATACGGTGTGATAAATAAAGGCTACCATAAAGACCTGGACGAACTAAAGGACATTATGATAAATGGTAAAACCTGGATGGAGAATTTTCAGAGCCGTGAACGCAAACGCACAGGGATTAATACACTTAAAGTTTCCTTTAATAAAGTCTTCGGATATTACATCGAGATCACGCATCTGCATAAGGATAAAGTTC
>JAEYVS010000038.1 GCA_023429265.1 Bacteroidota bacterium
GTTTCTGTACCGTCTTTGATCTGACCAATTCTTCTGATATCCATTCTGATCGAGGCATAGAATTTCAGGGCTTTACCGCCTGTCGTAGTTTCCGGGCTACCGAACATTACACCGATCTTATCCCTTAGCTGGTTAGTAAAGATCAGCACTACCTTTGACTTCGATACAGCCGCTGTCAGCTTCCTCAATGCCTGGGACATAAGCCTTGCCTGCATACCCATCATCGAGTCACCCATTTCGCCTTCTATTTCTGCTCTCGGAGTCAGCGCTGCCACAGAGTCCACTATTATTACATCCAGCGCATTACTCCTTACTAAAGTTTCACATATCTCCAGCGCCTGCTCACCGTATTCGGGCTGAGAAATCAGGAGGTTGCTTACATCCACACCCAGCTTCTGGGCATATGACGTATCCAGGGCGTGCTCGGTGTCTATGAATGCAGCCATTCCCCCTTTTTTCTGAGCCTCGGAGATGATGTGGAGACAAACCGTGGTTTTACCGGATGATTCCGGACCATATATTTCTATTATTCTTCCCGTTGGGACACCGCCTACACCCAGCGCGGCATCCAGCGATATCGAGCCTGTCGTGATCGAATCTATTTTTCTTACAGGCTGATCACCAAGCCTCATTACTGAGCCTTTACCGTGATCCTTTTCGATCTGCTCGATCGCCATCTCGAGGGATTTCTTTTTGATGTTGTTGTCGTCTGACATTGGTGTGTGATTTAATTTTTTCTTTCTGATTTCAGGAGGATTCTTAATCCTGTTTCAAACCTAATACATTTTTATTTCTAATGCAATACCAAAATACCATAAATTTATAAGGCACCACCTTAAGCCCTTTTAACCAACTAATATCAATAGTTTAGACAATGATTTTTCTTCAATTATTTCCTCTTTCCAAAATTTTACACAACTAAAAAACCCGCCTTCTCTGACGGGTTTTTTTACAACAAATTTTGTCTTTGTGGTCTCTACGCCTCAGCGGTTAAACAACTTTTACGAGCAGCCGCTTGTACCGCCGCAGGTCACGCACTTCAGGCAGGTGCCGTTCCGTACCATCGTATTGCTTCCGCATTCGGTACAGATGTCACCTGTATATCCTTTCAGCTTGGCTTCTTCCACCTTGGACATTCCGTTGGTGTGGCCGTTAGATGCTTTTGCGTGAGTACCGTTGCCGTTAGATGGCTTTACCACTACCGGCTGTACTTTTGCTTCAGCTTCAGCATTCCTTATGTGAAGCTCCGGGTCTTCATTTACTTTGCTCATCGGCATCTCATCTACTATCTTATCACTAAAAACTTCTTCTTCATCAAAATCTTCTTCCGGGATATCTTTTCCGGCTTTGGTGCCTGCGATCGAAAGTATGTCGATTCCCTTATTCACATTCACATCCTCATCATTGAGATGCGCCAGGTCTGTCCTTCCAAGATATGTCACCGCCAGCTCCCTGAATATGTAATCGATGATCGAGGTTGACATCTTTATCCTGTCATTGCCCATCACTATTCCATTCGGCTCGAATCTGGTATAAACGAACGCGTCGATGAATTCCTCCAGCGGCACGCCGTGCTGCAGACCGAGCGATATCGAAATGGCGAAACAGTTCATAAGGCTCCTGAATGCAGCCCCTTCCCTGTGCATATCGATGAATATCTCACCAAGCTGTCCGTTCTCGTATTCACCGGTCCTGATATATACCGAGTGATTTCCGATCTTTGCCTTCTGAGTATATCCCTTCCTTCTGAATGGAAGCTTTCTTCTCTTGGCAATGTACCTATGGATGATCTTTTCTGCTACTTTTACTATATCGCTGTTATTCTGTATGATCTCTTCTACTATTTCAGCTGCCTCTTCATCATACTCTCCTTCATCAGTCATCGAGTTCAATGGCTGTGACAGTTTCGAGCCGTCCCTGTAAAGCGCGTTCGCCTTCAGGCAAAGCCCCCACGACATTTCGTAGGCAGTCTTCATATCTTCTACAGAAGCCTCATTCGGCAGATTAATGGTCTTAGAAATAGCGCCCGAAATAAATGACTGGGCTGCTGCCATCAACCTGATGTGAGCTCCCGCTTTAATGTATCTCGTGCCCTTCTTTCCGCACTTATTAGCGCAGTCGAATATCGGGTAGTGCTCCTGCTTAAGATGTGGAGCGCCCTCTATCGTCATCGCGCCGCATACATAGTCATTCACTTCTTCTACCTGCTCCCTGCTAAATCCGAGCGCAGTAAGTACGTTGAAATTCGGATCGTCTAACTGCTCTTCATTAAATCCTAACACATTCTTGCAGAATCCCGCGCCGAGCGACCATTTATTAAACGCAAAATTAATATCGAATACCGAAGGAAGCGATTTCTCGATCTGTTTAATGATCTCCTTCGTAAATCCCTTCTCTAATAATACACCTGCATTGATGTGCGGACAATCGACTAATGTACCGTGTCCCTTGGTGTACTTAATAATATCGTTTACTTCTTTCTCATTATATCCGAGTTTTTTCAATGCCGGTGGTACAGATTCATTAATTATCTTGAAGTATCCGCCGCCTGCCAGCTTCTTGAATTTCACCAGAGCAAAATCCGGCTCGACACCCGTAGTGTCACAGTCCATCAATAGACCGATAGTGCCTGTAGGCGCTATCACGGTCACCTGGGCATTTCTGTAGCCATACTTATCACCCAGCTCCAGTGCGAGGTCTGACGCGTCCCTGGCAGCTTTTAGAAGCTCCTCAGGACAGTATCTCTTATCGATTCCCATTGGATATATGCTCAGTCCTTCGTACTCCTTCTCGGCGAGATTATAAGCCGCTCTTCTGTGGTTTCTGACCACTCTGAGCATATTCTCTTTATTGTCTTCATATCTCGGGAATGCGCCTAATTCCTTTGCCATCTCCGCTGATGTAGCGTATGATGTCATATGGAGAATAGCCGTTATCGCTCCCGTTATCGCCAGCGCGTCATTTGAGTCATAAGGAATACCTTTCCTCATTAATAGCGCTCCCATATTTGCATATCCAAGTCCCAGCGTCCTGTACTCAAAAGAAAGCTCGGCAATTTCCTTACTCGGGAATTGCGCCATCAATACACTCACCTCCAGCACCACCGTCCACAATCTCGATGCGTGTCTGAATTTCTCTATCTGGAATTCTTCCGTATCGTCATTATAAAACTTCACAAGGTTCAGCGAAGCAAGATTACACGCGGTATCATCCAGGAACATATATTCCGAACAAGGATTGGATGCTTTGATCTCTCCGCCATTCGGACACGTATGCCACTCATTTATGGTTGTGTGGAATTGGATTCCCGGATCCGCGCACGCCCACGCACTGAATGCTATCTGGTCCCAGAGCTCGCTTGCCTTCATTGTCTTAGACGGCTTTGGATCTCTGCCTTCCTTTTTAGCTCTCTTCAGCTCGGTCCTCCAGTACAGGTTCCAGTCACCGTCATTTTTCACGGCTTCCATAAATTCATTCGTCGCCCTGATGCTGTTGTTGGAGTTCTGTCCCGATACAGTTGCGTATGCATCTGAATTCCAATCAGTATCATATACCGGTACATTGATCTCTTTATATCCCAGCTTTGCCAGGTGTACTACTCTCTCTATGTAGTTAGCAGGAATATGAGCCTTCCTCGCTTCGGTGATAGCCGCCGCTAATTGCTTGTTCTTCTTCCTGTCGAATAGGTCATTCTCAGGATGTCCCGCGTGACAGGCTTTCATTATCCTGTTCAGGTAAATGTTCAGAGCCTTTGAGCCTGCTACAAGCGCCGCTACCTTCTGCTCTTCTTTTACCTTCCAGTTGATATACTCTTCTATGTCAGGGTGATCCATATCGAGCGTTACCATCTTGGCAGCTCTTCTTGTTGTGCCTCCGGATTTTATCGCCCCTGCGCTTCTGTCTCCTATTTTCAAAAATGACATTAAGCCCGAAGACTTTCCGCCTCCGCTCAATGTTTCCCCGTCTCCCCTGATAGCAGAGAAGTTAGATCCTGTCCCCGATCCATATTTGAATAATCTTGCTTCCCTCACCCATAGATCCATTATTCCCCCTTCATTAACCAGGTCATCACTCACTGATTGAATGAAACACGCATGTGGCTGCGGATGTGTGTATGCGTCAGTTGACTGAGTCAGCTTTCCTGTGTCTGCATCCACATAGTAATGTCCCTGGGCAGGTCCTTCGATGCCATACGCCCAGTTCAAACCCGTGTTGAACCATTGTGGTGAATTCGGCGCGGAGAACTGCATCGCGAGCATATAAAACATCTCGTCATAAAAGTTCTTTGCGTCCGCTTCGGTGTTAAAATAATTGTGCTTCCAGCCCCAGTACGTCCAGCATCCTGCTAAACGGTTGAAAACCTGCGCGGAATCTGACTCTGAGCCGTACCTCTCCTCTGCGGGCAGGTCGCTCAGCTTGTCTTCATCTGCTGTTGAGCGCTGAAGCCATTCAGGCACGCCTTCTTCTTCGACTTTCTTTAGATACTTTGGAATTCCTGCTTTACGAAAATACTTCTGCGCGATAATGTCTGTCGCGACTTGTGACCAATGTTTGGGGATGAGTATGTCGTTCATCTCGAAAACAATAGAGCCGTCGGGATTACGTATAACGGATGATCTCTTTTCAAAGTCAATCGTGTCTTTCGCGTGCTCACTATTGGCGGTGAATACCCTATTAATTTTCATACATATGAAATTTTGTAAATTAACGAAAAATGATTTAATGTAAGATTTGCCACACGGCTGCTCCGGGGGGTAAATCTTTCTCCTATTTGAACTTCTTTACTGCTAGATTGGCTTAAAATTGTAAAAATTTAAGTCAAAGAATGGGGTTAAAACAAAATTAACGTTTCTAATTTTTAAAATCAAATTTTGGCTAAAACTTACTGATTTTCTTGATTTTAAAAAAACATTACCACAATGTTACACCCGGTTTGCTAGACAGTTATTAACAAGGGTTACATAGTTACTAACATTATTAACAAATTGCAATCACTCTATATTGCACTTGACGAAACCCTCATTTCCATAGAATGAACATTAAATCACTAACAACTTCTTCACACTCTTATAACAAAATCTAAACAATATAAATTGCGGGAAGAAAGAGAAGGAATTATACCACTAATTTTCACCAATTACACGAATTTCACTAATTACACGAATGTTATTTCAACCTATCCAATGCAGGCGACGTCACGCGACGTCGCCTACGATATTAATTTGGACAAAATATTGCCACAGAGCCACTGAGTCACAGAGTTGAAAGAGATTGAATTGCCACTGCTTGTCCCGATTTTAATCGGGAAGCTTTTCCCGAAGGGATGCCTACGGCAAGCTCGTGGGTAAATGCTAATAAAATAAGATTGGCTTTAGCCACTAAGCTCTTCCCGTTTCCTTGTCATCCTGAGCCAAAGGCGAAGGATCTCCTGCCATCAGATTCTTCGCTCCGCTCAGAATGACAAAAACAAAGCGTGATCATTCTCCCGAAGGGATCCCTTCTGGAGTGTTAATTAGTGGTACAGTCTTTTTCTATTCTAATTGGGAACGCCTCCGTGGCAAATCCCACTCTACAAACTCCATTAACTCTAAAAACTTTATTCACTATATTTACCTATGAACGATTTCCCAAAACTATACCTATCCGACGCAATAAAAAAATTCCGCCCCGATTATATCTCCCCTTTGGACAAAGGGGAGAAGTCACAGCCCGCAAGCAATGCGAGCGGATGCTGTGACAGAGGGGTTGCAAATAATAAATCTATATGAATGACTTTCCAGATCTATATTTAAGTGACGCCATAAAAAAATTCCGTGAACTCAAGTCCCTCGGAGACCGTGCC
>JAEYVS010000054.1 GCA_023429265.1 Bacteroidota bacterium
TCTATCGGATCACCAAAAGTCATTGACCTTAGTGATGCTCCTACATATCCAATGTCACCGAGCTTTACCACACCCGCAAAGTACTGCATATTGATATCAGCAATGTAATTCATATGAGAGAACATTACTTCTCCCGTAGGACTTTCCAGCTGAGAAAGTCCGGCAGGATTCCAGAACATTGCCTCTATACCTGTTACACTTGCCAGGTGTGAGCCCTGTAAAGATGTACCTACAGAGCCCAGAGGGATGAGAAGTTCCGGTGCAGCCATTGTCCCGAGTTTTGTCCTGGGACCGGCTTCTGTTTTATTTCCGGCTGTTTGTATTACGATGATGACAGCCAGTATCAAAATATATTTATATAAATTTTTCATTGTTCTTGCTTTTAAAGTTTGTTTAAAAGTCGATTCTTTCCTGGGCAGTCATCACGGCAAATTTCAATACCTTATTGCCGATTCCCGGCGCATCGATAAGAGCGATGTACATACCTGACGACACCGGTACATTGTCAAAGTTTTTCAGGTCATATTGCATTGTCGAGCTCTTGTCATTCTTTTCAAGGGTTCTTATCAGATCGCCGTTCAAAGTGTATATCTTAATCTGGCATTGCTCCGGCAACCTACGAAATGTTACGAACCTGTTGACGGCATTTGTCTGCAAAGTATTGAATGCGTAGAAAGGATTTGGAACGATCTTAATTTTCTCCAGATCTCCTCGTGAAGACGCAAGTTCATTATTTCCAATGGTCGGCTGTACGGTGGAGTATTCATAATAAAGTGGATACCCCGGAGCAATATCAGGTGAGGTCACAGTATAAGGGTATATATTCAGCCTGTCACCTGTAACATATGGAGCTGCACCGCTATTTATCAGTTTCGGAGACCAAATGTACATAATGTCAAACTGCTGCTGTTGAATGAATAGATTCCTGGTGGTGTAAAACGGATCAGGCGTTGTATTATAGTCTGACCTGAATATGTATGTAAGCAATTTACCACCTAATGTGTCTGCTGATGGCTCCCATCCTGCCGGTGCAGGATTAACATCGTTTGAGACCACGAATGCAACATTCAATTGACGTCTTGTAGAGCCTGTACTGTCTGTCGGATCGATTTCGTATACTTTAAAAGGTACTTCCACATAATTTTGATATATGAAAAATGCATTAGATGTCGTGGAACTGTCCAGGTATCGATAAGCCATTTGCCCGTTTCCTAAGCCGGTAAATTCAATCTCGACATTCCTCAATTGGTTAGCCTGCACTGTGGATGTAAGTCCAAATAATGTAGATTGAGTAGGCCAGGAAATACTCATCATTCTTGACTGCCAGGGTTTATCTACAGCCTGGATGAATTTTGAACCTTCAAGATTTCTATTGTTTGAGGGTGTATACTCCCATCCGTTCTGCCGTGTCTGAATACTGTCTCTGGAAAGGGCTGCTCCATTCTCGTCGATGATGTCCCGGACGACACCCACATTATAGCTGTTTATCTTTTTCACCAGGGGTAGTATTCCATCTACTATTCTGGAGGAGTCCTGAGCATTGCCAAAAGTATATTTTAGATTTCGTTTTACGGTGTCGTATGATGCTCCATCATCCAGACTTTTGAGTACATTGTAAGTCGTATCAGGTCCGGTATACTGTATCTTATATTTTGCTGTTATTACCTGATCCTGATTCATTACTATTGGAATGACCCCGAGGTCCCTCCTGCTGGTATTAAGTGTATCGGAGTTTTGGAGATTGTATTCCGTGCCTGCAACCGGGGCTTCCGGAGTTATGGTGATTATTGCGCTGAGTATAGAATTAGAAATAATGGTTTTCTGACTGGAATTAGTAGGATTAGTCCTGTTAGCATACGCTATCACTGCAAATCTGTATGTATTACCATATATCAGTTCTGATCTTCCACCATATTCATCAGGAAAATTTGTTTTGGTTATAGTTATCGAACGGTTAATACCTCCATTAGGAAAACCTTCAGGAGACGCAAAACCAAAGGGCGGAACTACAGGAATAACAGTTTTAATGGTAGTATCGCCTGCATTCACCTCAATTGTATCGAGGATTGTTCCTATCCCGTCATTTTTATCGTAAATTGCAAGAAGTGAAACATTGTTTGCGAATAGTGTGCTGGGGTCAGTGAATTCAGGAAAACTGGATGCTGATTTTTTAATTTCATAGACCTGGTATCCCTGGAATACGAGCCGGCTGCTGTCCTGAGCAGGCTGTAAGAGTGTATCCAGTATGTTATAGTTTTCTGAAATGTCTCCCCATGCAAGTGTAATATTACAGGTTCCAATATCGCTTGCCTGTAATACACTGTAATTTACAACAGGCTTTGGAGGAGGAGGATTTACTTTAAAGTTAGCATTAAATAGATTTTGCGCTACCTGGTCGACCTCTCTTAATTTTGTGACTGCATTTAAATTGTTAGCACCTTTTTGTACAAACTGCGCAAGAACTATTCTCTGAGTATCATTTGGATTAATGGTAAAGTTTGCATCGCCGGAATTAAAAATGAATCTTCTGTCACCGGGAGCACTTGCAGTAACTGTTCCGGTCGGACCACCGCAATTAGTAACGGTTGCCTGTGAAGGATTATTATTTACTCCTGTAATTTCAGTCCATCCGTCACCTGTTTCAGGGTCACCTGCATAACAGAATTTAGTAGCCTGTAAATTAGATGGAAAAATGTAAGGGCTTCCATCTTTTTTGATGCCTGTCATATAGTTGTAAGCCTCTATCGGCTGCTGAGGGTCTGTTTCACAGGTAGGGCCTCCGGCAGTTGTATTTGAAAAATATATGAAAGAAGTGAGACCAAGAAGTCTCCATCCTCTTTTAATTACTTTGTTCTCAGATCCGGGTGGGTCGAAATACACAACTGAATCAGAGGGATTACCCGTAAAGATCTCAGGACTTTTAAAAAAATCCATTCCCGAAGCAGGTGGATTTTGGCCATAACTTGGAGGATTACCGTTTCCATCTACATTATCAGAATTGTAGCAATAAGCAAAATCATTTACTTTTCTTTGTATTAAAGCTGTATCACATCCAATGTAGTCATCATCGGCATCCCCAAGATCAGGGTCTACGACTACACTAAAATGTGTCTGATTCCAGGCTTTGTCACCCTTATTTATTACAACCCAGTTTACAAACTGAAGATTTTCGAGTCCCTGTGTATTGTATGCCCATAATGTAAGCTGAATCTGGGCATTCATCGGGGCAGTACCACCTGAGAATCCCTCACTTTGTGAATGGTTTTCGGGAAATCCATCTGTAAGACAGACAAAAACAGTCTGCGTCGCGTCTTTGATACCCGGTCTGTCTACACCCGGGTCATAAATTCCATTTTGATTTACATCCACATATGGAGCGCCAAAGGGCACCATAAGGCCCCAATTATCATAATCAGGATTAGAACCCGGTTCATCAGTATCGGATATTTTATAAATTTTAAACATATCATTTGAAATTGGTGTACCATTGTCGATGTATCCGGGCTGGTATTCACCATTATATGAAGCAGTTGCAAGCCTTAAAGCTCCATCAATATATGCTCCTATGGAAAGACCTGCGGTAAAGATGGCAAATCTATTTGAGCCCTTTGGAAACATAAATCCGGGTGTATTATTTGTCCTTATATCCTGATTGAATGTTCCTGAATTTTGTACCCAAATGTCGATATTGTTTGCATCAAAACGGGTCTGAGATTTAATAAACGCATTGGGAGCATCTCCCTGATCAAATCCGAGAGGATCATCCGCTCCAATGATTTTAACCCTTGGTTTTGAGTGCAGTAATCCTGCACTCAAAAGGGTTATTATTAATATTGTTGTTATTATATTGAGTCTCATTTTTCGTGTTATTTAGTGGTTAGAAACTTACTTTTAAACCGAATCTGATCTGTCTTGGCGCACCCCAGTTTGTAATCGTTGCTATTCTGTCACGGAAGTTCTCTTTGTAATTTTGAGAAGTTGCGTTTCCGGTAGGAGTCTGGAGATAACCGTTGTCATTCGGCAAACCGGTTGCACCATAAACATTATTCACAAGCTCACTGTTCAAAAGATTTAAAGCGTAGATGTAGAAATTCCAGTTTGTTTTCCAGATCTGCACAGATTTATCAAGTTTCATATCCAGCCTGATATTCCAGCCGGTGTATACTTCATTTTTAGTGGAAATGGCATTTCCATCATCAACGAATGCTCCACGGGGAAGTTCTCTGGTTGTATATGGTCTTCCGCTATTAAAACTGAATAACACATTCAAGCCTGTACGTGATAAAACTGATCCAAGGAAACCTGAAGGAACATCATCAGCGCCAAATCTATAGTCCATATTAATATTCCCGGTATGTCTCTGATCATAATCGAGAGGGAATTCAAATACCGGAAGTTCTCCTTCCTGATTATTTGCCAGAGCAAACTTGGTATTAGGGTCAGAGCCTACGCCTGAGGCATAAAGCAGGGTATATGCAATATCTACCGATAACCTGTTAAATCTTCTCATACCCAGGTAAAAGTCAATACCTCTTGCAATACTAAAGTCAGAGTTAAAGTACAGAGCATAACCGCTTGGTACTGTCGAAGAACCGGTTATTCTTGAAATCCCGATCTGGTCCTGTGTTTCACGGTAGTATACCGTTGCACCAAGATTAACGTAATCTCCGACTTGCTGTTTAAAACCTACTTCATAAGAAGTAAGCTTCTCAGGTACAAGCGACGAATTTTCGACAACATTTTGGACGGAGTTAGAAAAGAATTTTCTAAATGCAAGCTTGTTTATGTATAAGAAATCAAGCGGAGGCATCTGAACAAATTTTCCATAGTTTGCAATAAAAACAGTTTTATCAGTGATAGGGAACGAAAATCCGAGTCTTGGGCTTATTTCTATGTTTGCTTCACTTTGTTTATAGTCATCATCGGATAAAAGAACGCCGTCTTCGCCAATGAGATTTTTAGGGTCTTTTATGACATCAGTATTTACATCCAAGTAGTCCAGACGTAATCCAACATTTACAAGAAAATCACCAAAATTTACTTTATCTCTAAGATATGCAGCTGCTATGATTGGGTGTTTGGGGTTTATATCTTCATCTGTTACTACCTGATTTCCATACTGATCCCGGATGTCATAGCCATATGAATTTAACAGCACATTTCTTCCAAACCATAGATCCTGAGGCTGCACAGCTAACTGACCAGTGTTTGGATCGATTGGGTTGTTTGCAAGACCTGCAGGACTAAGAAAAACCTTTTTTAATGTGTGGTATCTAAATTCTCCGCCGAATTTGACTTCGTGGCTTCCGCTGTTTTTTGTTAATAAAGTCCAGGAAGCATCCAGCTTACCACCCAAGTAACTGAGCTCTTTCTTATTGTACTGATTGAAGACCCTGCCATATTGCCTGAAAACGTTTCCGGTTGATTCGTCATCCCCAAGGATTCCTCCCTGGGTAGTAAGTCCCGGATTGCTAAGGGTGTCACCGTATGCAAACCAGTTAGCAAGAAACCAGGCATCCCCGGTTTCATCAGTGGATTTGTAATAGCTGCCCTGCAATTCATAAAAGAATTTATCCGACACTTCCTGTGTTATTCGCGCATAATACTGGTTATCTCTGATCAGCTGGAGAGGATTCCTGCTGGAATTAGTCCTCATATAGCTCTGCACGAAATTTCTCTGGTGATTATCGGTTACGAGCGCTCCCAGTCTTAAGATAATTGGAGGTCCGTTTTTGGCTTCCTGAAGATTAATGGATAATCTTCCACTGTAATTCCATATCTGCTGACTATAATTCGGGATAATTCCATCCTCAAATAATTCGTCTGCTATCCAGCTTGGTCCTCTAACTTTGAGGTATTGTCTTTCGACAGCTCCATAAAAGTTAAGCACCTTTGCCAGGTCCTTTGTTGGGATCAGTGGACCGCCAAATGAAATATTGTATAGATTATATCCTTGTGATGTTGTGCTATTCCAGTCACCGTTAAATTCATCAGTAATGGCTTCAACGGAACCTGTATAAATCTCAGTACCGCTTTTGGTTGTTACATTGATGGTACCACCAATGGCATTTCCATATTCGGCTCCGAAACCTCCTGTAAGCACTGCAATTTCCTGGAGCAGGCTGTTTGGCACAAACCCGGTTGAATTTCCATTTACAGGGTTTGTAGTAGAGACTCCATCGATGATGATCTGATTTTCATTAGAGCGGGTACCCCTGATATTAATGTTTTGTCCTCTCTCATCCGTAACTACCCCGGTTGTTTGAGCCGCAATGTTTTGAATACCGCGTGTGCCGCGATTTTCAATTTGTTCACTATTAACTAAGGTACCTGTAGTAGTAATATCGAGGGTGTTTCTTTGGGCAGAAATCTCTATTTCCTGTGTAGAAATAATTCCACCTGATTCTCCCAAAATAAAATCAACGGTGGTAATCTTATCGACAGAAACACTTACGTTTTGTTTTATGAGGTTATCATACCCAACATAAGATGCTTCGACGGAATAAGTGCCGACGTCGACGTTAATTAACTTATATTCGCCATTTTCATTAGTTTCGGTAGCTTTATTTGTACCTACAATCTTAATGATGGCGCCGACCAAAGGTAAATTGTCAGTGGCGTCAACTACAACTCCCCCAATACTGCCCGTAGTTTGAGCATAGGAAGATGAATTGACAAATAGGAATGAAATTGTTACAATAATAACTGACAAAAATCCTTTGGAGAGAATTTTTTCGTGTCTCATTTTTTGTCTCTCCTATTTGAAAAGGCTGTAAGTTAAGCTAAGATTTTAAAGTTTGGTCTAGTATTGAGGGCGCAATTTCTAGACTTATTTTTTAAACCAAATCTTTGCTTTTATTCTTACAGCCTTCTTTTGTGTAAAAAAGTTTTATAGTTGTAAGATTTACTTTATCAAAATCATTTTTTTTATGTCAGAGAACTCTGTGGTCACTATGGAGTAAAAGTAGACTCCACTTGAAAGCTCAGATCCGTCAAATTCCACTCTTCTTAATCCTTCAGATAAAAATTCATTATTATAAAGTGTAGCTACAACTTTACCGCTCATATCATATACCTTCAGAGTGACATTTCCTGCAACAGGAATTCCAAAGCTAATGAGCGTTTTGGGATTAAAGGGATTTGGATAGTTTTGCTCAAGCGAATATGAGCTAGCACTTTCAAGCCAATCGACGTAAATATCAAGGATATAGGTATTTTCGAATACCTGGGCATTAGTCAGATTTATGGGACCGGATGGAGTACCGTTTCCTCCTGCCGGGGGCGACCCGAAACCGTCGTGCTGATTATTTATATCCCAGGATAGATCGCTGGGATAAGCCATTATTCTGATTCCGTCAAGCTCATTTGGAAAAATAAGATTCGCTAAGCTGTAATTTCCCGTCGAATGGATATGGGCGGTATATAACACCACCGGCGGATTTTGATTAAAATCTAAGATCTCCACATGTCCGCTCCGTACAGGCTGATTGGTTTCAGCACTGTAAACTGTTCCCTTTAAAAGCGGGATCTGTACCAGAGGATATGCAGATGCCGTAAATACGAGTGTTATAAGAATAACACCAAACACAATATGTAATTTATTTTTAGCCATGGCACCCTCCTAAAGGCTATTTTGCAATTAAAGATTCTGAATTATTATTTTTATACATTTCTTTAAGTTCTTTTGTGGTAAAAGCTTTCTCCCAGTAGTTTTCGAACAAGTCTATCATTCTCTGAGCGAATTCTTCATTTTTAATGATAATATCGGATCTATTGTGTCTTGGGATTCTTTTGTCTTCGATGTTTATGAAGACTATCTCACGGTCAAAAATCGTCATATTTGGAATTTCAGCGGTTGAAATCTTGACATCTTCTCCGCTTTTCTCGTACTTCTCACACAGGTCGATCAGGTCATCCAAAGTAACTTCGCTTTTAAAATCATTTTCATTTTTGATGATCTTAAATTTCAAGCTTGCTTCATATATTGATTTAATCGTGCCGCCTTTTTCAAAGAACTTCTTAGCTGTTTCATCTATTTCATCGGTTATCTGGCCTTCGAGACGTATCATAAAGTATATTTCTTTTTTAGCCTCTTTAAAAAGCTCAATGAATTTAGTGTGTCTCTGCCTGTTGTATCCCCTTATAAGTTCAATGTTTACGGTGGTGTCTTCTTCACTGCTCTTATCAGATTTAAATAGCGGCTGTAAGTCTTTGAATGTTTCTCTGAGTTTAGAGATCTTCTCCAGGTTATCA
This sequence comes from Bacteroidota bacterium, assembly GCA_023429265.1. Classification (GTDB taxonomy): domain Bacteria; phylum Bacteroidota; class Ignavibacteria; order Tepidaquicellales; family Tepidaquicellaceae; genus JAEYVS01. Next base: position 8,254 of record JAEYVS010000054.1, read on the forward strand.
TTTTGGAAATCATTCTCGATCTTATAGAGAATTATTTTGGGATCAATGATCTCATACTTTAGTATAGTATTAGTTTCGATCTCATTGCAATAACCTCTTTGGGCGAATTTTTTAAGGATGTCATATACCGCTGTACGGTGAATCTTTGCCTTCTTAGCAATCTCAGTAGCGCTCAGGCAGGATCCTTTGAGCAGTACAAGAAAGATCCTGGATTCGTATTCCTTAAAGCCTAAGTCTTGTAACTTTTGTAAGATGTTTGACTCTTGCAATTTTGTCGTCCTTTGTCTTTATGACAATATTATTTTCCTGCAAGAATTTGTCAATACCAAAAATTATCATTGCTTTTTAAAAGAAAAGTACGAGTTAGCATAGATTAAAGCTAATTAAACAATAGGTTATTACTTGAGTAATACCATTTTCCGTGTTTGAATGAACGAACCGCTTTTCATTCTAAGAAAATAAATTCCTGAAGCGAGATTGCTTCCGTCAAATTTAATACTATAATTACCTGTCTTTTGAATTCCATTATACAAAACTGCAACCTCATTTCCGAGCATATCATACACTGAGATATTTACATCATATTCTTTTGGGATGCTGTAATCGATTTTTGTAACGGGATTGAATGGGTTTGGGTAGTTATTGCTAAGGAAGTACCCTGCAGGAATTTCTGAACCGACTTGTTCAACCGAAACAGGATCTATATATACATTTTGGAAAGTAGTACCTATCGCATCGCTATACGCAAGTAATTTAGTAACCGAGTTTAGGTTGTTAGAACCTCTGGCAATTAACTGTGTCATTATTATTTCCTGTGTATCGAGAGGCTGAAAAGTTAGATCATCTCTCCCTGTAGACATTACAAATCTTTTATCACCAGGTGGTGACGGGACTATGCTTCCTGTATCAGCTCCACCACAATTATTTACAGTGCCAACAAATTCAGTCCAGCCGGAACTTGCTTCAGGGTTACCGTGAAAAGTATATTTTGTCTGATCCCATGTTAATGGATTAATCCACGGTGAACCGTCACGTTTTAAATTTTTCATTAAATTAATAGCATGGACAGAAGATTGAGGGTCTTCTTCACATGAGATCCCAACACTTTTAAACACACAAAAACCATTCATTCCAAAGTGTTCGGCATCAGTTGACCATTTGTTTTTAACACTTCTGAGAAATTTAATACCTACCGCGGGAGGATTTTGACCGTATGAATATCCTGCTCCTGTGCCGTCTACATTATCAGCATTATAACAGTAACCTAATTGTCCCGCTGTATCACAACCAACCATGTCGTCGACAGCATCACCCAGGTCAGGATCACAGACAATACTAAATCTGGTGCTGTCCCATTTAATATCATTCTTGTTTATTATCTGCCATTTAACGAATTGAGTGTTTTCAGTGCCGGTGACACTGTTCTCGAATGACCATGCGGTTAATCTCATTTCTGCATTTAGCGGTGCTGTGCCACCGCCAAAACCTTCTAAACCTGTATGGCTTTCAGGGAAAGCATCAGTTAAGCAAACAAAGATGGTTTGCCCTGCGCCGATGACCCCGGGAATATCTATGCAAGGCTCGTACTGCCCATTAGAGTTTATATCTTCGTATGGAGCGCCATACGGAACCATCAATCCCCAGTCAGCCCAATCGGGGTTATTGGTACAATTGTCGCCAATACTAACTTTGTATAACTTAAAAGTACTGTCTGTGTATGGAGTTGGTATCCCATTGACTGAAATGACTGTTCCGGGGCGATATTCACCGGTATATGATGCCGCAGCTAATCGAAGCTTTCCATTTACATACCCTCCGATCGTCAGCCCTGTAGTGAAAATGGCGAATTTGTTGGTGCCTTTAGGCCACATAAAACCCGGCGTATTATTTGTACGGATATCCTGATTAAAAGTCCCTGTGTTTTGTATCCAGGTGCTTATTTTATTGTAATCCAGTAATTCTTGTTCAGGGATGAAGCCTCCACGGTATTGTGCCGGCGCAATGGATTTTTGGGCATTTAGTTGTCCAAAAGAGAGGAAAATTAAGACCGCCAGAATAACTATCTTGATAGTTTTCATTTTGAATAGATTTAATTTGTTTATCTATTCAAAGATATCCTTTTTTGGCAGGTAAAATCAATGAAAGTTACGGCGAAATGTTGCAGATTATTTCACTACTATGTTTACCATACGGTTTTTGACTGTAATGATCTTGATAATGTTTTTCCCGAAAATGTGTTTTAGAACTTTCTCGTTTTCCAGCGCTGCCTGCTCAAGTATTTTCTCGTCAGTATCCGAATCCATTTCCATTTTATCCCGCATTTTTCCGTTTACGGAGAATGCAATGACCACGCTGTCTGATTTTGCCAGGGTTTCATCGTATTCCGGCCAGGGGACGGTAGAAACTGAGCCGCTGTTACCAAATCTCTCCCAGAGCTCTTCGCTGAGATGAGGCGCGAAAGGTGCCAGTATCAGAACGAACTTTTCAATGACTTCTTTGCTTATCTTATCGAGTTTGTAAAGTTCATTAATGAATATCATCATCTGCGCTATGGAGGTGTTGAATTTCATATCCCCATCCTCGATGTCCATAGTTACTTTCTTTATGGTCTTATGCAGCAGCTTGAGCTGTTTGTCGTCAGGAGTATCATTGGTTATTGAAGATTTTATTTCTCCTGTATTTTCATCCATTATCAATCTCCAGACTCTATTGAGAAATCTATTGATCCCAGCAATGCCTTCCATACTCCAGGGTTTAGTGGATTCGAGGGGTCCCATGAACATTTCGAACAGTCTCATAGAATCTGCTCCGTAATCTTTAACAATGTCATCAGGATTAATGACGTTACCCTTGGACTTACTCATTTTCATTCCATCTTCACCCAGAACCATTCCCTGATTAAAGAGCTTGCGGAAAGGTTCATCGTGTGTAACGTATCCGAGGTCAAAGAGGACCTTCTGCCAGAACCGCGAATAGAGCAAGTGCCCCACAGCGTGTTCAGAGCCGCCAATATACACGTCAACCGGCATCCAGTATTCTTCTTTTTGTTTGTCGCAGAATATTTTTTCATTGTGCGGATCGATGTACCTGAGGAAATACCAGCTTGATCCGGCAAGCTGAGGCATTGTATTGGTTTCGCGTTTCATCATTTTTCCATCTCTTTCTAAATTCACCCATTCATCGATGGCAGCCAGCGGAGACTCACCTGTGCCGGTAGGGTGATAAGATTCGACATCGGGAAGTGTAAGAGGAAGTTCGCTTTCATCCAAAGCCATATATTTATCATCATCGTGTACGATAGGAAAAGGTTCACCCCAGTATCTCTGCCGGGAGAATAACCAGTCCCGGAGCCTGTAATTGATACTACTCTTGCCAAGGTTATTTTCCTCCAACCAGTCAATCATTTTCTTCTTTGCGTCAGCGGTATTCAGTCCTGTAAGGAAACCCGAATTAATTGCATACCCTTCACCGGTAAAACATTCTTCACCGTTTTTTGTCTTTTCCAGGTACTCATCGAGGGTCTCTGTATTTTCCGCGCCGATGTTTTTAACACCCGGTCCGGATATTATCAGCTCTCCAACTCCATCAGCTTTTACTGTTTTAAACGCGCTGTCCTTAAGGTTTGAAGGGATGAGTACGGGAATGATCTCAAGCCCGAATTTTTTGGCGAATTCCATGTCTCTTTCATCGTGTCCGGGTACGCTCATTATCGCGCCCGTACCGTAACTGATGAGCACATAATCAGAAATAAGTATAGGTATCTCACTGCCGTTCGCGGGATTAATTGCGAATGCACCCGTATGCACGCCTGTCTTATCCTTGGTCAGTTCAGTTCTTTCAAGGTCGGATTTCTTGGAAGCTTCATTTATGTAAGCATCAACATCTGCTTTATGTTCTGTGGTGGTAATTTCCTGTACCAACGGATGCTCCGGGGCAAGCACCATATAGGTTGCTCCGAAAATTGTATCGGGACGGGTGGTAAAGACTTCAATGAACTCATTATCTCCCGGGGTCTTTACTTTAAATTTTATTATAGCTCCTTCACTACGTCCGATCCAGTTACGCTGAATCTCTTTGATATTCTCGGGCCAGTCTATTTTGTCGAGGTCGCTGAGAAGTCTATCGGCGTATTTAGTTATCCTCAGCTTCCATTGTTTCATATACCGTTTTACCACTGTATAGCCTTTTTCGGTCTGCTCTGCGACTTCTTCATTGGCGAGAACGGTTCCAAGCTCAGGACACCAATTGACCGGACCATCGGCGAGATATGCCAGGCGCTGTGAGTTTATGTATTCGTACTTTTCGTCTTCCGACAGTCCATCAGGAATTTGAAGCTCAGTAATGGGTTTTGCTTTATCTTCTCTTTGATCGTAATATGAATTGTATAGTTTAAGAAATATCCATTGAGTCCATCTGAAAAAATCCTTGTCAGAAGTATTCACTTCACGGTCCCAATCATAAGCAAAGCCGAGTGATTTAAGCTGCGCTTTAAATCTTGCGATACACTCTTCTGTCCTTATTCTCGGATGTATCCCTGTCTTTAAGGCAAATTGTTCCGTAGGTAATCCAAAGGCATCCCAGCCCATCGGGTGTAGAATGTTAAAACCCCTCATTCTCTTATAACGTGAGATGATATCCGTAGCTGTGTACCCCTCCGGGTGACCTACGTGCAGCCCGTCTCCGCTAGGGTATGGAAACATATCCAGAGCGTAATGCTTTGGCTTTGATTTATCCAGCTCATCGAATGACGGGGTTCGAAAGGTTTTATTCTTGTCCCAGTATTCCTGCCACTTTTTTTCGATTTCTATGTGATTATATCTCAAACTATTATTGCTTTAAATTTCTTTGTCAGATGTTATAAGACAGGTAAGTTAACTGAAATGGAATTTTATAGAAACAGCTTTTGTATTTCCTTCAATTCCTCATCATCAGCCTTTGGTCCCATTAAGGTCGAGATATAGCCTTCGTATTTCTCTGAATATTTCTTCTCATCAGGAGTAATCGCTTCAAAATTTTCGCCCAGGCCGTGTAGAGGATACAGCTTTATGTGAGCGTGATTGACTCCCATTCCCTCCATTACCAAAGCAGTTCTTTTCACATTCAGCTTTTCGTCAATGGATTTCCCGAGCTTTTTTGCCGTTAATACAAAATTAGTGTAGACATCATCCGGCATATCAAATATGTAAGAGTCATAATGCTCCTTTGGGATTAAAAGAGACATTCCTTTTGTCCCGGGAAAAATATCCAGTATTCCCAAAAAATCCTTATCCTCGTATATTTTAAATGAGGGGATTTCTCCCGAAACTATTTTACAAAAAATGCAATCCTTGTGTGATTCCAAAAATATTGTTTTTAATCCAGTTATATCTTAAAAATAAGCATTTTAAAGATTTTATTCATTAGAAAAAGAGTTCCCTTATACTTAATAACTATATATTTAATAATGTAGCTGTCCTACTTCATCAGAGCAAGCCAACTAAGTATATAGTTTTTAAGTAGTTCCGCTTTTTACCTCTTGACAAAAGAAAAATAATTAACCAAATTTGATTCAAAGTAATAATGCTAATATTTAGGGTATGATTTAGTATTTTTGCTTAGATTATCTCCCAGGGGTTGTAAACTTTTAATCTAAACTAAATCAGTAGGGGTAACCAATGAACTCAAAATACATCTTCTTGTGGATTACTATGCTCTTTATAACCTGGGCAAACCAATCCAATTCCCAAACTCCTCCTTACGGCTGGATGACTCAGAACAGCGGAACCAGCAATAACCTTAATGCAGTATTTATGACCGGTGATAATTCCGGTGTCATCGTAGGTCACGCAGGCACCATTTTGACCACATCTAATGGAGGGTCGAGCTGGGTTAGCAGGAATAGTAATACTTCATTCGATCTGTATGCCGTTTATTTTGTAAATTCCAATACGGGCTACGCATCCGGAGACGTGGGGACGGTTTTAAAAACTACAAATGGCGGGACAACCTGGTCTACTCTTAGTACCGGCATAAATGCTTCAGTGCTTAATGGTATTTATTTCAGCAGCGCAAGTACGGGAATAGTTTCAGGATGGTATGGCATTATAATGAGAACAACAAATGGCGGTAACTCCTGGACTCAAATAAGCAGCGGAACGAATGTTAACCTAATGGCTTTGGGTTTTAAAAATGCCAATACAGGACTAGCAGTTGGTCTTAACGGGATAACCTTAAGAACTACAAATGGAGGAACATCCTGGTCAGGAATGTCAAGCGGAACATCAAACGGACTGTTTGCGGTATGCATAGTATCAAACGACAAAGGTTTATCGGCAGGGGAACTTGGCTCAATGAGAAGATCTACAAACGCAGGCTCATCGTGGTCAAGCCAATCGAGCGGCACCTCCAGGTGGTTAAGCGGCATTCACTTCGTAAATATGAATACCGGAACGATAGTAGGGGATAATGGAACTGTAAGAAGGTCCTCTGACAATGGAGCAAATTTCAGGGCACAAGTGAGTAACACAGGAAACTGGCTCCGAGGCGTACACTATACAAGTATCACTCACGGTGTAATGGTAGGTGACCTTGGGACAATCAGGCGTACAACAACCGGAGGATGGCTTCTACCTGTTCAACCTGCTCAAACTGCCCCGGGAAATAATTCAACCTGTCAATCCCAAACTTTGCGACTGGATTGGAATGCAGTCTCAGACCCAATCGCGTTTTACAGGGTTCAGGTCTCCACGACTTCAAATTTTAATAATACAATAATAGACGTTAATAATATCAATAATACACATTATGATGTCCCATCAGGGACTCTCGATCTGAATACACAATACTATTGGCGTGTGATGGCAACAAATGAGGTAGGAACAGGTCAATGGTCAGGTACCAGGAACTTCAGGACTGTCGTACCTTCTCCCGGAACAACGGACCTTACATTACCGGTTGATAATAGTACGAATGTAACCCTCACTCCGGTTCTTGAATGGGATACAGCGCAAAATTCCAATGAATATCAGCTTCAGCTTTCACTTGATTCTACTTTTTCCAATATGATCATTAACACTGACACTATCGCCTCAACAGAATTTCAGATACCACCCGGGCTGCTTGATAACTCGACCTGGTACTATTGGAGAGTCAGAGGAAAGAGCTTATGCGAAAACGGTGACTGGTCCAATGAATGGGCATTCAGGACAGCTGTTGAGCTGCCATCTGCACCCGTACTGGTTTCTCCTGTTAGCGGTACCATTGGTTTGAATTTATCATTCGATACTGATTGGCTGGATATAGCATCAGCTGATTCATACAGGATCCAGATATCCAGAGATTCAACATTCTCCAGTTATACTATAGACTCTGCCGGTATAACACTATCTGAGTTTACCATACCGGAAGGCATACTGGGTTCATACACCTGGTATTACTGGAGGGTCTGTGCTGAAAATGAAGCCGGTGAAGGACCATATTCAGAGGAATGGAATTTCCAGACAACATTAATAACCGCTTTAACATCTAATACTACGGAGATTCCGGATCAATTCGGATTAAAGCAGAATTACCCGAATCCGTTTAACCCGGCAACAAAAATATCATTTGACATCCCTGAAGTATCCGATGTAAAACTTGCAGTCTATAATTCACTTGGACAGGAAGTAGCGGTACTCGTAAATACATCTCTGCAGGCAGGAAAGTATACATACAATTTTGACGCATCGTCAGTACCAAGTGGAGTATATTTCTATAGAATCAAAGCGAATGAATTCGTAGAGACTAAGAGAATGATGCTAATAAAATAAGCAGTAATTTACTTCTCCTTATATTACCTTTTTACCGATTAGCCCTTGTTTCTTGACCGGAAAGCAAGGGCTTTTCATTTGTCATTTAAATTAACAATAATCTCAATATCTTTGTATAAACCGGTAATTTTAGACCACATTTGGATAATAAACTTGACGTGTTATTTTTTGGGGCTCACCCGGACGATATTGAACTCGCCTGCGGGGGAACTGCGGCTGCCCTGAGCGCTTCAGGTAAAAAAACAGGATTCATAGACCTTACTGAGGCCGAGCTCAGCTCAAGGGGAAATCTCACTCTTAGAGCAGAAGAAACCAAAAAAGCAACGGAAGTTTTAGGAGCCTCTGTCAGGGAGAATCTAAAATTACCTGATGGAAACATACCCAATACTGAAGAGTCACGACGTAAGGTTATTACAGTGCTGAGAAAATATACTCCTGAAATTGTCTTTGCTCCGTATCCAAATGACCGGCACCCTGACCATATTCACGCAAGTGAATTAATACGTGAAGCTTGTTTTTATTCAGGACTTACAAAAATACAGACAGATGGTTTAGAAGCTCACCGTCCTAAAAAAGTTTTTTATTATCCGCAGGCTTATGACATTCCCTTTAGTTTCATAATGGATATATCAGATTCATTTGAAAAGAAAATTGAAGCGATAAAATGTTATGGATCTCAATTTTTTAATCCGTCATATGAATCCAATAACAACGAACCTGCTACACTTATAAGCAGTGAATTATTCTTTGATGAAATTGAAGCAAGGGCAAAAAACAACGGATTTAAAATAGGCGCAAAATATGGAGAGGCTTTCTATTCGTATGAGCCGGTTAAAGGTACATCTAAAACCATTTTTGAGTTATAGTGATAGAGATAGATAAAAGAAAAATACTTGTTTTTGATCTGGAGGTAGCTGCTTATGACTTTGAAACGCATTTTGACCAGGAGACAAAGGACTATTTTCTGCAATATGCCACGGATGAGGATGCGCAGAAACGCGTGATAGAAAGCCTGGTTTTTAACTCATTTACTTCTGTTCTGGTTGCCATTGCGATGTGGGACCTGAATGACGAAAAGGGATGTGTGCTGATGAACTGCGAGAAGGAGCCGGTATTAATTCCTAACCGTCCCAATATGACATTTGTACAGGGAACGGAGAAGGAAATTGTGGAGCAATTCTGGAAGATTGTCAGAGCGAAAAACTACAATCTATTTGTCACATTCAATGGAAGGGAGTTTGACTGCCCCTACCTGATGCTTAAATCTTTCGAGCTGGGAGTAAGACCAAGCTATAACTTTATGAAGGGGAGTGATTTCAACTTTAATGAGTATCACATCGACTTATTGAAAGAATTTACTTTTCACCGGCATTCACCATTTGGAGCAAGACGGAAATTCACCTTGGATTTTTATTGCAAAAGGCTGGGTATAAAGAGTCCAAAAGATGACGGCGTAAAAGGAGCAATGATAACTGAGCTTTTTAATAATAAGGAATTTAAAAAAATAGCCGACTACGCTGCAGAAGATGTTGTCGCAGAGGGTGAGCTGTTTAAACTGTGGAACGAATATTTAAATTTTTAAATCTAACAAGGAGAATACACAAATGAACCCGAAACAAATGCAGGGAATGATGAAGCAGATGAAAAAGATGCAGGAAGAAATGGATAAGATCCAGCAGGAGCTTGAGAATAAGACTGTAACTGAAGAATCCGGCGGTGGGATGGTAAAAGTAACCGCTAACGGCAAGAACCAGATACTGAAGATAGAGATAGAAAAAGAGATACTGAACCCGGAAGAGCCGGAAATGCTTGAAGACCTCGTGATAGCCGCAGTAAATAAAGCTCTCGAAAGCGCGCAAAAGATGGCTAACGATGAGATGTCAAAAGTAACAGGAATGCTTCCAAACATTCCCGGACTAAACCTACCGGGATTTTAATTTTACTTATGCACAATTCATCCGATTCGCTGGAAGAATTAATACAGGAGCTGTCAAAGCTTCCACAGATAGGCAGGAAAACAGCCCAGAGGCTTGCTATGTTTATAATCAAGCAGCCTAAAGAGGATGTGGATCGTTTTGCAAATGCCCTGGTGAATACCAAAAGGCTGATAAAATTCTGCAGTGTCTGCTGCAATATTACCGAACACGAGGTATGCAGAATATGTTCTTCTGAAAAGCGGGATAAAACTATTATCTGCGTGGTCGAAGAGCCACACGATGTTTATGCCATAGAAAAAACAAATGAGTATCGCGGTCTTTATCACGTGCTTCACGGAAGGATATCACCCCTTGAAGGTGTTGGTCCCGCAGATATACGCGTAAAAGAACTCCTTCACAGGTTAGACGATAGGGGAAATAATACAGTGGAGGAAATAATCCTGGCATTAAATCCCAATGTGGAAGGCGAGACAACAGTGCTGTATCTTTCGAAGCTTATCAAACCCCTTGGAATCAAGGTAACGCGGATTGCCAGAGGAATACCCATAGGAGCTGATCTTGAATTTGCGGATGAAGTTACTCTCGCAAAGGCAATTGAAGGTAGAGTTAATGCTTAATAGAATTTAAATGCAATGTGGTATAAAGAATGGTTCTCAAGTAAATTCTACCTCAAGCTTTACCGTCACCGTAACGACGAGGATGCCCGCAACCTGGTAAATCTGATCCAGCGAACCTTACCTTTAAAAAAAGATGACAGAGTGCTGGATATCGCCTGCGGGGCAGGGAGACATTCCCTCGAGCTTGCGCGGAGAGGTTATAAGGTCACCGGTTTCGATCTTTCCTCTTATCTTATCAATGAAGCCCGTAAACTTTGCAGCAAAGCCCCCGAGAAAGATCTGCACGTAGATTTCCTGATTAATGACATGCGCAATTTTAATTTCAACGAGAAGTTTGACCTGGCGGTGAACCTCTTTACAAGCTTTGGATACTTCGAAGATGATAAAGAAAATTTCAGCGTAATAAAGAATGCTTCGGACTCGATAAAAAAAGGAGCCTGGTTTGTCTTGGACTTTATCAATAAAGAGCATATAATTGAGAATATTGTTCCTTATTCAAGAAATAAGATCGGTGATGAAGTATTGCATCAACGCAGGAAGATAGACGGAGACTTTGTCGTTAAAGATATTCGAATTATCAGCGGAAGTAAGGAATTAAAATATAAGGAAGTATTAAAGTTGTATTCATTATCCGAACTCAAAAAGGCATTCAATAGTTTTAATTTAAAGATAATCAAAAAATACGGTGATTATTTCGGAAATCCTTATAATTTAAAGGAATCAAAGAGAATAATACTTTTTGCTCAAAAACTATAAAATATTGGCTGTAATGGCTCTGATGTTTATCGGGGGTTGTGATCTATTCAGCACACGAACCGTGGAGCCCCCGGAAGACCCCCGTTCAAATTTTACTCCTCCGACATCATACGATATCGTCATTCAGAATATGCAGTTTGCCATCGCTGAAAAAAACCTGCAGAACTATATGCAGTGCTTCGTGGATACTAATTTTTCATCCATAGCTTTTGAATTTAATGCGGATGTAGAGTCTTTGGTACAATATCCTATTTTAAATAATTGGGATATACAAATGGAAAGGCTATATTACACAAATCTTCTTTCACTTACGAATTCAGCCGCGTCATCGACATTGTTCATTTCCAATGAGCAGGTGTTTACTTCCCTGGACAGCGCGGTATATGATTCGGATTACCTGGTGGTATTCAATCATACCCGGGAGACCGTCCCAAAGCAGGTGAAGGGTAAGCTAAGATTCATACTAGTACCTGATGATAATAATTTCTGGGCAATACAGGAATGGTTTGACTTTAAAAATAATCCTCAGGATACGACCTGGAGCGTATTAAAAGCCGGGTTTGCGAACTAATGAAAAGACCGGAGCAAAAATATTTTATACTTTTCATTCTTATCTTATCAGGCGCACTATACTCCTGTGAGAATATCTTTTCACCAAAGATAGATAATACAACGGCTTCGAGCATCCTCACCGACCAAAAAACCGTGGAAGGCTTATTTAAGAATTTCCAGTACGCTTACACATTCAAAGATACCCTTGTTTACGGCGAACTCCTAGATGAGACATTTATATTCACATACAGGGATTATGAAACCGGTTTTGATGTCAGTTGGGACAGGCCTACGGAAATGAGGACAACCAACGGGCTCTTTAATAATACCCAGAGGCTCGAGGTAATATGGAATAACATAATCTATGAAGCAGGGGATTCGGTGAACTATGTTGTTAAGAGGGGATTTAATCTTACCGTAACCTTTAATCCCAATGATATCATAAGTCTTGCGGGATTTGCAGATTTTACGCTGGCCCGTCCGTCACCTAATGACAAATGGAAGATCGTTAAATGGCGTGACGAAAGCTTCTAATCACAAAGAGATTAATTCTTTGAAAGATACTGCTCCTTAAGGTCTGCAAAATAATACTTCTCGTAATCAGTCTTATTCTTAATTAAATTGTCAATTATCAAGCTTAACTCTTCTACAGTCAATCCCTGGTTAAACTCATTTTTAAACTCTTCGATTATATTCTCTTTTGATGTAAGTACTATCAGCGCCGGATCATTCAGCTTGGTATTTATCTTACCTGAGCTGTAATTATATATGTCTTTATAAAACTCAATATACGGTCCAAAGCTGTCTGAATTTATGTCGAAGGTCTTATAAATGATTTTGACAGGAAATTTGTCTTCATCCTTCATCATATAGACAAGGGATTTCTTGCTGTCCATCCATTTACTCAGATCATCAGATTTTACGACTCTTTTAATAAGGAACTCCTTCATCTTCGCTATGTTGTCGTTATCATTTCTTACGCATCCGTGAGAAAGGTTTCTCATCTTACTGTAAACGAGATCATTTTTATTAGTCCCGTGAAAATACCTCAGAGAATTCTCATCATAATGTACAACAAATAATCCGAGCGGATTCTTTGGTCCCGGAGGAGTTGCATCAAGGTGAGCTTTTTTAGGATCAGGATCCTTCCAGGAAGGCCAGTTTCTGAGCTTATATGCCTCAAAGTTACCGGTATATGTCTTATCACTATTGGTACCAACTACATTATTCCACGTATCAAGGAGAACAATATCATCTCCATAATATTGATATATCCTTGACTTAAATTCCGGAATGTTCAACTCCCACATAATTTTAGCAGTATCCACAAGATAGTTTTTTCCTACCTCATAAAAATATTTGTAATGGAATGTAGTATCGCTGTTTACTGAATCAACTTCAATGATTTCCTTCTCAACACTGTAATCACGAGTGCTCAAAACTTCATTTACCGCCTCCTCCGAAATTATTGGAAACCTGTCTCTCAGGTAAACTTCCATGCTTTCATCAGCTTCTGTTACACTTTCGGTCTCGACTTCAAATTTCTGAGTCGCCACCTTCTCATTTGAAGGTTGAGTATCGGAAGCAATATTTTGCGCATTGACCGATAGATAAGCTGTAAAAACAAAAAGACAAATAAATGAGATTTTTAAACTTTTTAGCATTTTTCTTTGGATTTTAATAGTCCCTTTACTAAGTAATACTCAATTTATGTAAAATCGTTCCTATTTTAAACAGATTTTATTTTACTTCAAAATTATCATCAAAAGGCTTTGTCAGCTTTTCATTAATACTGTTTTTCATCGATGAGGGATCTGTATTCAACTTTATAGTGCTTTCCATGGGAGGATCGTCATTGTGGCTCTCTTCGTCGCTTTCCAGTGTATTGATCTTGTAGTCTGAAGTAAGCTCCATTTTGTAGATCTTGTGGCTTTTGAAAAAATCGTCAAAATCGGAAAGCTTTTCTTCGATGAAATTTCTTACTTCTTCCACCAGTCTTTCATTCCTGAGTTTCAATTCTTCCAGTTCGCTTCTTTTCTGATTAATGTCTTCATCAAGGTTTTGTTTATAATCCTTAATGTTTAGCTCAGCTTCCTTATTTATCAGTTCAGCTTTTTTCTTTGCATTCTCTACTATTTCATCTGCAAGGTCCTGTGATTTTACAATAGCCTTTTGAAGAGTCTGCTCGTTTTCACGGTACACTTCTACGTCTGATTCAAGGGCTTTTATTCTGTCCTGCATACTCTTATTTTCTATTACCAGCTTTTCAAAGTTTGAGCTGATGGTGTCCAGAAATGCATCCACTTCATTCACATCGTATCCGCGCATGGCTTTTCTGAAATCCCTTTTCCTGATGTCTTTTGATGTAATGTTCATTTTATATATTTAAATTTTAATTATAATCTCTTTCGCCAAATATTGCGCTGCCAACCCTGATCATATTCGAGCCTTCTTCTATGGCAATTTCGTAATCGGATGTCATACCCATCGATAGGAATTCAAACTGATTATTAACAGGCAGCAATTCATCATATAGATTTTTTAACAGCCTGAAGTTCTCTCTTATTTCATCTTCATTCTCAGTGAGCTTACCTATGGTCATTAGCCCACGGAGTCTTATGTTTTCAAGCTTTCGGATATCACTGCAAATTCTTCCGGCTTGTGAAGGTTCAACACCGAACTTAGAATCTTCACCGCTTGTATTCACCTGCACGAGAATATCGATGAGCTTACTGGATTGGGATGCCCGCTTCTGTATCTCATCAGCCAGTTTGATACTATCCACCGAATGTATCAGGCTTACATAATCAATAATGTATTTAACTTTATTTGTCTGCAGGTGCCCGATAAGGTGCCAGTAAATATCAAGTGTATCGAGAGCGGTGTTTTTTTCACCCAGCTCCTGAACCTTATTCTCCCCAAAATCCCTGTGCCCAAGATCATATAAGGATTTGATATCAGCGGCAGGAAAGGTTTTACTGACTGCTATCAGCTTTACACTGTCCTGGCCTCTTCCGGATCTTTCGCACGCTTCTTTAATGTTTCTCTTTAAGCGAACGTAATTATCTTTTATACTCTCAAAGGACATAAGATTATGAAAAGATAAGATGATTTTTAACGAGTTTCAATTTACAAATAATATATCTATTGTTTTTACTAATGTAAAGGGCTTGTTTTCCTGCAAATATTACAAATTTTTAACAAAAATACCATAATTCTATCTTTTTTTTGTCTAAAAAATGAGCTAATTTACGTAAAATTACTATAATAGCGTAAAAATCTCATCCAAATGTTAAATGTATTTGCTTCTGATCTAAGAATTTCCAGAGAAAAAGCAAAGATTTCCCTTTCTGAAGTATCCGCGCAGACCAGGATCAGTGAAGCTTTTCTTACAAAGCTTGAATCCGGTGATTTTTCTTTCCAGCAGGAGATATATGTCAAAGCTTTCATTAAAGAATATGCAAAATCAATTGGGCTCGATCCCGCTGAAGTAATAAAGGACTATGAAAACGCTAAGCGTGGTGATTATAAATCCAAACATTTAACGGAAGATAAAAGCGAAGCCGGCGATGAAGATATTGAACCGGTAGAAAAAGATCATTCCGAAGAAATAGGAGAGGATGATAATAAAAGTGACAATAAAAAAGAAACCAGATCAAAAAAGGATTCCAAACCCGTCGAAGAAACATCCGGCATTAAAGACAAATCTGAGACAGAACCCGAAGTAAAAAATAATAAGCCTCCAAAGCAGGAAAAAGAGATTTATTCCGTAAAAAAGAAAGTCAGTGAGAAACAGGATAAAGCCGTTATTCCTTCGGAAGAAAAAAAACCATCCCGGAAAGAGAATTTAAACCTTCCTCCTGCAAAAGAAAAAGAAGGTAAGTACAGTTTTCGGGAGTCAGGCGATAAGGTTCAGCCCTCGGCGCTTCGCACTGTAGGCATAGTCTTCCTGGTATGTCTTCTGCTTGTTGGATTGTATTTTATGGGCAAAGCGCTGTTCTTTGAAGGGAACGGTGAAGACGGTCCTGAAATAATTCGTCAGAAATTCGATGATGTTGTCCAGGAAAATGAAAAGAAAATCCTTGGCAAAAGAACAGAGCAGGAGATCCAGGATTCAATTCGATTGGCTGAAGAAGAAGCAAGGCTGCTTGCCGAGCAAAACCGGGACACAATGACGCTTGTAATAAACAGCCTCAGGAGCGGTTCCATTACAGTTGTTGAAGATTCATTGGATATTAATAACCCTGAAAGAATTTCATTTACCGCGAACCAGTACGGTACCTGGAAAGCCACACGGAATTTTCTCATTACATCCCCAAACACCTCTGCTTTTACCGTTGAACTAAATGGTAAGAAAATTGATATTAAAGGGAAGAGTGTCAAAAACTATCTGATAACCAGGAAAGACCTGGAAGGAACGGATAGCACCAATACCGCAAATCAATAACATTTTCCCTTATATGGCATCGCCATCTGCTGATATCATAAAGAAAGTAAAATCGCTCCGTGAAAAGATCGAAGACGCCGATTACAGGTATTACGTCTTAGCCGATCCTAATATCGATGATCAGAAGTATGATATGCTTTTTAAAGAGCTGGAAAAAATCGAAGCGGATTTTCCTGAGCTCATAACCCCGGACTCTCCTACGCAGCGTGTCTCAGGTGAACCGATGAATGTATTCGATGTGGTTCATCACAATACACCAATGCTTTCGCTGAATAACTCCTACAGTTTCGATGAGCTAGAGGACTTTGATAAGCGCATTAAAAATATCCTCGGCTCCCAAAAGTTTGATTACACCTGCGAAATGAAATTCGATGGTGTGGCGATTTCCCTTAAGTATGAAAATGGAATCTTCGTGGAAGGAGCGACACGTGGTGACGGAATGAAAGGTGACAATATCACCAAAAACCTTCGAACAATGAAGGTTATTCCTCTTATGGTAA
>JAEYVS010000072.1 GCA_023429265.1 Bacteroidota bacterium
TAATGGTCAGTTTTATATATCTGGGCTTTGTTCAAATATCCCAGGTTTTCGGTGATAATGGGGATATAAATCCCGTACTCACTGCATGGCTGGCAAATATAATATTTATCATCATATCGCTTTTAAATTTCTGGAGATTAGAACGGGAATAGAATTTCTAATTAATTAATTTTCTCGTCTTTAGGATTTGTAGGCGCCTGAAATCCCAATCCCCCATCTGCGATCTGATTGTGTATTTTTATTTCTCCGAATTGATTTTCAAATCGTTTAATATTTTCACCGAGAGCATTCAGAAAGAGTTTAGCATGCTGTGGGGTCATTATTATGCGTGACTGAACTTTTGCTTTGGGAACACCGGGGACGACACGGGTAAAGTCCATTATGAATTCCGCCGGTGAATGAGTTATAATAACGAGATTGGAATATGTGCCTTCCGCAGTTTTTTCATCGAGTTCTATATTGATTTGCTGTTGTCCCGGGGGATTTTGATTTTCGTCCATTATATTGTGTTTGATTATGTCTAAATTATTTTTTTTACCATTAAGATTAAAGTCAGGATAGAATCTAAAGTTTTGGACATAAAAAAAGAGTACTCCCCCTACCACAAGAGAGTACCCTTCGATATACTCCGAATGGATCGGAGTAAATTGAGGTAAGAAATGAGAAATATGAACAAATTTAATGCATATTTTTGAATATGACAAGGGGAATTTATGGAATATTATTAATTTTTTGCTAAAAATCACATTTTTTGTAATAGGTAAAATGCGGGGAAAGGGTTTTAGAATTGGAATTATTATTCTAATTTATAATTGATAAATTAAACTTTAGAAATCAAAAAAAATTGTAAATGAGCTTTTTAGTTGTTGGTTCAGTAGCATTTGATACGATCGAAACTCCATTTGGAAAGGCAGAGCGGGTTATTGGTGGTTCGGCTACTTTTATTTCTCTTACTGCGAGTTACTTTACGAATGATGTGAAACTAATAGGTATTGTGGGAAATGATTTTCCACAAGAAGAGATTAAATTTTTAAGTTCAAAAGGGATAGATGTTTCCGGATTGGAAACTCATCCGGACAAAAAATCCTTTTTCTGGCACGGCAAGTATCATTTTGATTTGAATACTAGAGACACGCTTGTAACGGAATTAAATGCTCTTGAAGATTTTAACCCGGTGGTTCCTGATAGTTTTAAAGATGCAGAGTATATCTGCCTGGGTAACATTGTTCCTGCCTTACAGCAAAGCGTTATAAAACAGCTAAACAACCCAAAGCTTATTGCGATTGATACAATGAACTTCTGGATAGAAAGTGCTAAGGATGACCTGATAGAGACATTGAAACTTGTAAATATTATGATAATAAATGACAGTGAAGCAAGAGAGCTTACAGGTGAATATAATCTGGTTACAGCGGCTAGAAAGATTTTAACGATGGGACCGCAAATAGTTGTAATAAAAAAAGGAGAACATGGAGCATTATTATTTACAGATGATATAATGTTTTCCGCTCCTGCATATCCGCTTGAAGCAGTATATGATCCGACAGGAGCAGGTGATACTTTTGCCGGAGGGTTTATGGGCTGGCTTGCAAAAACAGGAAGCATGGAACCGGAGAACCTCCGTCTGGCTATGATATACGGCAGCGCGATGGCATCAATATGCGTGGAGAAATTTTCAATAGATGCTCTCAGGGATCTCAATAAAACGCAGATAACGGATAGGTTCAGGGAATTTATGCAGCTTACCCGTTTTGAGAATATTGAAATTTAAATTTATATTTTTTAAAATTGTATAGTCCCCTGCCGGAAAATAGCAGGTGAAACAAGGAAAAACGGCTCCCGTATGAGTATAGTAAAGGCTGATGCTTTAGTTATAAAAGGATTCCGGTATGGTGATTCAAGTAAGATAATTACGGTTTTTTCCAGGGAATTTGGTAAGTTTAATGCATTGGTGAAAAGTACCAGGAATTTGAAATCGCGGACAAGTGGAGTTTTTGACAATTTGAACAGAATCTCGGTATTTTTCAACAGGAAAGAAAACAGGGATCTGCAGTTCTTTTCAAAAGGTGATTGTATTAATTCGTATCCCGGTATTAAAAACAGTCTGGATAGACTCTCAACTGCTTACAGGATAGCAGAACTTATTAATTACTGTACCCAAGATTATGACACTAATGATGAACTTTATGATCTTATCGAGGAATGTATGGCTGCTCTGGACACGGTCAAAGGCGACTGTAAGGCTAACCTGGTGTATTTTCAGGCAAACCTGACAAAAACTCTGGGTATTAAACCGGATCTGGTCGATATGAATCTAATAGATAATGTCAGAAAAAATGAAACTTTTAAGTCTGCAAATGCATTAAAATTAAGTACAATAGAGTGTCAGACAGTAAATAGTTTCTGGGAACGCAGAATGGACATTTCAGGGGTTGATGAGATAAATTTCGAACAGATAAGCGATAAATTTGACGGCTACCTGTCAGGGCATCTGGATATGGGAAGGAATCTGAAAACTAAAAATATATTTCATGAATTGAATTTCTGATACCATTTATTTTACATTTAAAGAAAATTTTACACAATGGAGATATAATTATGTCAAAAAAAGAAATTTCAAAAAAATTTGTTTTGAGTTCAGCTTTAGTGCTGATCATAGCTCTTACATTTGGGGCGGTATTGCTTGCCAGTCTTAATACAGGTAGTATTCTGGTAGCAGATTCGAGGGTCGATTTTAAGACAACCCCTCCTATAGCAAATGAAAATCCAACTGTAAGAGAATTAAATAATGCCTTCATTGAGGTTTCAGAAAAGGTTACTCCTGCAACTGTATTCATTGAAGTAACTACTAAAGGAAACAATGATAAAGAAAGGAATGATCTGGAGTTTTTCTTTGGTCCGGATATGAATGATATGCCCAGCCAGGGTTCAGGATCGGGAGTAATAATAAGCAGTGATGGATACATTATGACGAATAACCACGTTGTGTCAAAAGCTACTGATGATGGCATCAGGGTTGTGCTTACGGATAAAAGAGAGTTTAATGCAAAGCTGATTGGAACGGACCCCAATACTGATATTGCGGTCATTAAGATAGACGCTTCAGATCTGCCGGTTGCCTCAGTAGGAAATTCCGATGATGTGAGGGTTGGTGAGTGGGTACTTGCCATTGGTAATCCCCTTGGATTAAACAATACTGTAACTGCAGGTATAGTATCCGCCATAGGCAGAAATATCAGAATGGGAGACAGCTACTCCATAAATAATTTCATACAAACAGACGCAGTGATCAATCCGGGTAACAGCGGAGGAGCATTGGTTGATATGAACGGTTATGTAGTTGGCATTAATGCAGCGATAAAGACTAATACAGGGTATTATCAGGGGTATGGTTTTGCTATTCCGATTAATATGGCTAAGGATGTAGCCCAGGAATTAATAGAAAAAGGTGAAGTAAAACGTGGTTACATTGGAGTTTCGATTAAAGATGTCGATATAAAAGAAGCCAGAGGTCTTGGTTTAAATGAACCTAAAGGTGTTCTTATTCAAGGAGTTCAACCGGGTAGCGGAGGTGAGGAGGCCGGTTTAAAAATCGGCGATGTAATTTTAAAAATTGATGGACAGGAAGTAAACGCATCTAACCAACTCCAGACAGTAATAGGATCAAAGGATCCGGGCGATGTTGTGGATGTTTTGGTTTTCAGAGACGGTGGGACTTTTGATACAAAAGTCACTTTGAAAGAAGCTCAACAGCCGAGTGATCCTGTCTCAAACAACGAGCTTGAACCACAGAAAGGTAACCCTGACTTAAATTCAAAGTCCATAGAAAGTGTGGGGATGAAAGTAACAGATATGACAGGCTCAATGCTCAGCAAATATGGTGTATCTAATGGAGTATATGTCGTTTCTGTTGCGACATATTCTGAAGCATTCAATAGAGGGCTCAGAGAGGGTTTGGTTATAACTGAAGCCGATAAGAAAAAAATTGACAGCGTACAGGACCTTATTGACCAATTTAATAATAAAAGATCAGGTGATGTAGTAATGCTAAGAGTCATTACTCCAAATCAAGATGCCAGATTGATAGCGCTGGAAATTAACTAAGAATTTTAAAATCTTTTATAAAAAGCTGTATAAATTTATTCGGTTTATACAGCTTTTTTAATGCCCTCTGTTGAAATTTAATATTCCTTTGATTATTGTGTGCAACTTTATTTATTTAATAACTATATTATGAGGTTTAAATAAATAAATATTAATAATATGCATAAATATTTACTGACTATCCTGATGTTGGGATTAATGGCTGTTGGGGCTAAAGCGCAGTATGTTTCGAGCGATCTATTCTCCCCTTCTGAGTTTAATTATGACCGGGTTTCACAGAATGTGGAAGGAGCAACACTTCTAAAGTTGAATGAAACTGCATTCTCAGAAATCTTCACCGGAAGACCATATCGGGTTAACCTGAATATCCCAGTTGATGGTTTGAATAATGCAAATATTTCACTTGAAAGGTTTGAAGTGCTTACACCTGGTGCTAAAGGAATTGAAATGACTGCTTCCGGACAAAAAGAATTTTCTCTTAGAGAACTTGTAGTTTCCTATACCGGAAGTGTAGATGGAATCCCAAACAGTTATATTAGTCTTAACTTTTCCATAAATGGGATCAGTGGAATAATGGTTACTCCATATGAAAGATATGTAATTGGTAAAATGGAAAGTATGGGTGAGAATGATTATTTATTATTCAGAGAAAGTAAGATAAAGATGCAAAATGATTTTTCCTGTGCTACAAGTGACGAAATGACAGAAGAAACGAAACAGCTTATATCAACATTAGATGGTGATATGAGCGGTTTGACAGATGATATACGGCAGGCAAATATAGCCCTCGACCTCGATTTTGCGACTTACAATAGATTCGGTACGGTTAATGCCACTTCAGCATATGCCATATCCCTTATTTCTACAGTCTCAATTCTTTATTTAAGGGAGATGAATATAAAATTAAGTGTTCCTCACGTCAATGTCTGGACTACTGCAGATCCATATACCGGAACGGGTTCAAATACAATCCTGACACAATTTAGGTCTTATTGGAATGCAAATAATTCAGGTATACAGAGAACATTAGCTCATTTGATCAGCACCCGTGCAGGAGGACTTGGCGGAATAGCATATTTGAATGTATTATGCGCAAGTACTTCAAATGGATCTGGCTATGGATTTAGTAATACTAATGGCGGTTTTAACCAGATCCCAACATATTCCTGGGATGTTTTTGTTGTTGCTCACGAATTAGGACATAATTTTGGCTCACCGCATACTTTCGCCTGCAGCTGGCCTGGTGGTCCGATTGATACGTGTTATCAGGTTGAAGGAAATTGTTATAATGGTCCAACAATTCCAATCGTTGGGACTATAATGAGCTACTGTCATTTATCCGCAGGTGCTAAACTTGAATTCGGTCCACTTCCCCGGGAATTGATAAGAACCCGGGCAGAATCAGCAGGATGTATGACAAGTATTTCGGATCAGGTTATAGTAGCTTTCCCAAATGGTGGTGAGTCATTCAGAACATATAATTCTACACCAATTATCTGGGGTGCAGGATTTACAGGAAATGTCAATGTCGAATTATCAACAGATAATGGAAGTACCTGGGTTACTTTACAGAATAATATTCCAGCTTCTCAAAATGAATATGTTTGGAATATTCCAAATATGGACACTACGTTGCAGGCCAAGATACGAGTCTATAATTCATCTAATCCGTCGATCGGAGATACGTCAGATGCTGCTTTTTCGATATATGAAAATTTATCAATGGTAGGAATGTCTTTGCTTTCTCCGCCAACCTGGACAAAATTTTTTACGAGTCCGGGAGATACCACATCTCAGCAATTTATATGGAAAAAAGCCGGTCAGCATCCCGATGTAAGATATAAATGGAGTATTAAGAAAATTGGAGGTTCAGAGGAATATTTCTTCACTTCAAATAATTCCGGTATTGATACATCTATGATAGTAACCAGAGGGTTTCTTGATTCAATTGGAAGAAATGTATTCGGATTTAATTCGGGAGATTCCGTTGCTTGTACTTGGAGGGCCTGGGCATATAATGGACACGATTCTTTACCTTCAAATATTTACATAATGGTTATCGCGGATAATGATGTTGGAATTAATACAATCAGCCAGGAAATACCGGGTGAATTTAAATTATTTAACAACTATCCAAACCCATTCAATCCTCAAACAAAAATAAACTTTGCATTGGCGAAGCAGGCATTTGTGAATCTGAAGGTTTATGATTATTTGGGTAGAGAGGTAGCTGAACTAGTGAATTCAGATCTGTCAGCAGGTACATATTCGGCTGATTTTAATGCTCTCAATGGAGCATTGTCCAGCGGGGTGTACTTCTATAGAATTTCAGCGCAATACTCAAATGGAACATATACAGATGTTAAAAGGATGATGTTAATCAAATAATTATAAAAATTTAATAAAAGTGCCTGAATTTTGTAATTTGGGCACTTTTTTATTTAATTATATCTGAACTTTTCAGTAATTTAGTCGTATACTTATTAAGTGTGGTATGCTCTGGTATACTGAAATTATTTATTGCAATTTACGGTTATAGTAAGTAACTTTATATAAATATAGTAGAATGAAAAATAAATACATCTTATATATAATTATCATTTTGGGGTTTATTCTTGGTGGCACTAAAGTTAATGCCGGCAACAACGAATTCCTCAATGCACAATTAGATGGATATGGTTCAGGGGTAACAGCAGGTAATGCAGATGATTACAGGCTTTACCAAAATTATCCAAATCCTTTTAATCCGGTCACAAAGATAAGTTATAAATTAAACAAAGAAGGTTTTGTCAACCTAAAAGTTTATAACTTAGTCGGTCAAGTGGTTGCTGATCTTGTCAGCAAAAATCAAGAGCCAGGCAGTTACAGTGTAATATTCGACGGGTCACAATTGACTACGGGTATTTATCTGTATAAACTCCAGGTAAATGGATTTACTACAGTAAAAAGAATGACTTTAATTAAGTAAGTTATTTCTTCATTTCACATTATTATTTTGATACAAAATATGAACCAAAGGAAAACGTTTATAATTTTTGCAGTTCTGTGTATAATTTCAATCTTACCAAATTTTTCATTTTCTCAATCGACCATATACGATGACTTTTCACTAAAAGCAATGCCCAACTGGGTTTGGGGCGGTATGATTGAAATGAAATACTCTCACGAAGAAGATAACCGTGAGAATGGTTTTGCAGAACTTTACAGCACTCAGGTAATTAAACCAGGTACTTACATTGGAAAAATCGCAAAGTACCAGGATTTTCATTTCACTGCGGGTAATTTCTTAAACCTGATGCTTCAGGGAGTAAATAATGACTGTGTGGTTAAAATTGGAATCATTTATGATGTAAACAACGATAACAACTACGAAGAGGATAAAGATGTACTCCTCGTCACAAAGCCAATTTCATTGAATTTTGACGGCTGGAAAGAAGTTAAAATTAAATTGGATGAAGAAAACTTCTCGATTATTTCCAATAATCCGGTTGATCTTGCAATTACTGAAGAAGATGCATTTGGAATAAGATTGGACTATGAAGCCGGAAAGTCATTTAAAGAAGCTAAACTCGTCACAGGTATAGCTTTAGTTTCTGAAATTGAAAATAAAGAAAATCTTACTATAGGAAATTCCAATAGAAAGCCCGGAGAATCTTATTACAATGCCAAGAACTATCCTAATCCTTTTAATCCCAACACAACAATTTCTTTTACACTTCCTGAGAGCAGTCACACTAATTTAACGGTATATGACAGGCTGGGACGTGAGGTACAGGTCTTAATAGATGAAAATTTATCCTCAGGTACTCATTCTGTTGAATTTGTGGCTGAAAATCTACCGAGTGGAATTTACTTCTACAGGATCAAAACCTCATATGAAACGGAAGTGTTAAAAATGATACTGGCGAAATAGAAATTAAAGTTTCAATAAAAAACCCTGCTAATTTGCTGAATTAGCAGGGTTTTTTATTATACCTTACCGATAGGACGGAGTTATAAATAGTATACCCTACTCCC
>JAEYVS010000081.1 GCA_023429265.1 Bacteroidota bacterium
CAGCTGACTTCGATCTGCCTGTCATCACCGTTGCTTGATTCAGCTTCGGAAAGCTTTATTCGCGGTTCATCGATCCGCAGCTCAGGGTCATTTACCCATTTAAAAGTATTCAGCCGTCCCCAGTCGCACAGCCAGTAATCATTTACCTCAAGATTTTCTCTCGGCTCGATTCTCAATATATTGTTATTTCGTACTCCTATGGTGGAATTACATCCTCTCGAACATCCCGGACATACACTGTCAGTGAAGGACATTTCCCAGACTCTCGCCTCAAATCTGAAATCCTTTGATGTCAATGCGCCGACAGGACAGATTTCGATCACATTCATAGAATATGGATTATCGAGCTCTTCTCCCGGGAAAGTTTCTATCGTTACATTTTCACCTCGTTTTACAAATGTTAGCTGCGGGGAGTGTGCTACTTCATCACAAAATCTTATACATCTTGAACAGCTTATGCATCTCTCCTGGTCGAATAGAACATTCGGTCCCAGGTCAACTCTCTTTTCCTTTTGATTCTTTTCCTCGTCATACCTCGAGAAACCTACACCATACTTATATGCATAATCTTGCAGTTTACATTCTCCTGCTTCATCGCAGATGGGACAGTCAAGGGGGTGGTTAATAAGCAGGAATTCCATCACGGCATTTTGCGCGTGTATGGCTTTCTCGGAAGCTGACCGGACAACCATTCCTTCTGCAGCAGGAGTAGCGCAGGCTATCGAAAGCTTTGGCGCCCCTTCTATCTCCACAAGACATATACGGCAATTACCCGATACGCTTAGCGCAGGGTGCCAGCAAAAGTTTGGAAGTATGGTCCCGGCGTTCTTTGCCGCCTGGATTATCGTTTCGCCTTCCTTGAATTCGATTTCTCTGTTATCTAATGTGAACTTAGGCATAAATAGTTGATATTAAAGAGGAAAGACCCAATTAGTTAGCATAATGTCAAAATTACTATTAATTTTAGCCTTTATCAATTCAATACAGTATTACAATTCAACCGGAATAAAAATCTATTATACATATTTTTGTATAAAAGACTTTAAATCTTTTAGTTGAATCGTATCATATGGCTCAAAATCAAAAGTTTTTGGGGAATAGTTCAATAATTCTGCTCTATCATTTTTTAGCAAATATACGTATTTACTGTCTATGTTATATTCGACACAATGAAGTATGTAAGTCATTAGGTCTTCCAATCTTTTATTAATATTAGGCTGATTATGATATTTATCTCGGAGCATTTCTATATTTCTTATATCATTCAAGTTCTCAAAATATTTATTCCAAGCTATATTAAGATTATCTATGAATGACAATTCATAGCCAACATATTTTTGATTTGAAAAAAATGAATAAAACATTAAATAAGAATCTAAAGTTATAATATCCAATTCAGAAAGATTATTTAAAGGCAAAGAATTTAAATATTTATTCCATGCTTTTGATGCGTTTTCAAATTCGCCCAATTTGTCATAAATCCAAGCCATACGGCTAAAGCTGTAGAATTTACCTAAAGTAGCAGCATTCTCGTAAAATGTTAAAGCTCTTTTGAAATCAATGTTTCCCATTTTCCCTGATTCGAATATCTCCCCCATATAGTAAAAGGCTTCGGAAGAACCTAGCATAGCTGCTTTTTCGTAAAGATTAAATGCTTTGGAGTAATCAATAAATTTTTCTCCAAGACCTTCGTAATATTCAAATGCTTCATCAAGTAAATCTATTATTAAAGAATTTGTCTCACCTATATTATCTAATTCACTATTTTCAAGTGAGTTGTAAACTTCTGATAAAATACTAACTCCTTCTGTTAAGGTTAGTTTAAAAAATTCTCGGTTTGGATTTATTTTAAAGCCTTTGGACTCTAATATACTGTGAATTATTTTTTCTGCCTTATCACAATCATTAAAGAACATTTGAAATGTTGGTATAAAGGGAGTAGGAACACCAGTTGCCGATGACAATTCCTTAGCTCTTTCTTCAGGACGTTTATGTGTTTTTCCAATTTTGATCAACCCCTTTAAAGATGGATTAATTAAAATGTAAATATATCCTGGATTACCCATTTTTTAGTTTTTTTAAAATTTTACTATTAATTTTAGCCTTTATCAATTCCATTAATTTCGCAAACTTGTCACCATGGAGCCGGTAATTATAATAGTTTTGGGGGTTGTTCTCGTTTTCTTGATTTTTCTGTACTTACACATAAATAAGTCGAAATCTAAACAGGATGAGGTGAATTCCCGGCTGCTCGACCTATCATCACGACTTCTTGAGAGCGCTTCAGAGCAAAAGACCCAGACTGCCATTCAAAATGAAAAGCTGGAAACACAGCGCAATGATACCTTCAACACTCTGAATAAATTTCAGGCTGACATTAATAATTTCAGGGATGAAGTCTCCAGGAATCTCAATAATGCAAATCTGCACCTGCAATCCGGTAATGAAGTTATCGGAGACGTAAAAGAACGGTTCGGTGAGATAATGCAGGCAACCCAGCAGATATACAATGTCGGTAAGGATATTTCATCTCTTGAAAGCATCCTCAAAGCCCCAAAGCTGCGTGGTAATCTTGGTGAATACCTGCTCGAGGAGCTGTTAAAACAAATACTGCCCTCGACCAATTATACCAAAAGCTATAAGTTTAATACAGGTGAGCGGGTAGATTTTGCAATTCATCTTGGTAAAAAAATAGTGCCTATTGATTCCAAATTTCCTCTGGAAAATTTTCGTAAATACCTCAGCAGTGATGACGAGCAGGAGCGTGACCTGTATTACAAGGAGTCATTGAAAAATGTTCGAAAGCATATAGATGATATTGCCAAAAAGTATATCCGTCCCGGTGAGAATACATTTGATTTTGCAATGATGTATATTCCTGCCGAGAATGTTTATTATGAAGTAATAGTGCGTGATACTGTGTATAGAGATGAAAAAAGTATTTATCTATATGCAATTGAAAAGCGGGTTATACCCGTTTCCCCAAACAGTATGTTTGCGTACCTTCAGTCTATACTTATCGGATTAAAAGGAATGGAAGTTGAAAAGAATGCCTAGCAGATCATCAATAATATGGCAACCTTAAATAAAGAGCTGGACAAATTCACCGACACCTTTAAGCTTATGGGTGGACACCTTATCAATGCAGGGAAACAATTTCGTGAAGCCGAGAAAAAACTCGACCATTTTGAAAATAAGCTCGAAAACGTTATCCCAAAAAATGAAGGTACTCTGCCTGATGATGATAAGCTCGACGGAGCATCAGAGCTCAGTCTCTGGAAGTAATTAAATTTTGTAATCGTATATAAACGAAACCGAGTCAGACTGAATAGCAATTTCCATACCTGATTCAAAACTGAATAATAACCCTTTTTCACCTTCTACAAAATTCTCACTTATTTCAAACAAGCAGTTATGGTTTTCAATAATAAAATCATCGTCAAAACCCGAGATAGATAAGTAATTAACATTTTTAAAGCAAAGTGAAATGAAACATGGCTTTTTAAGATTAATGTTGTGCTTATCTATGTAGTCATTCCCCCTTATAGCTTGAGATTGGAACCACAAACTGGGATATTTCCAAATTAAAAAGATTTCGTTATTAGTTATGGTATAAATAATTCCGTGGAAATCAGAATCATCATGAAGTTCATAAATTTTCCCTTCAGAATCTATTTCGCATAAACAATGAGGAAGAGGTTTTAAATTTTCAAAATTCATAAAGGCTGAGCTAGTTTAAAAACTCTTCCGTAATATCTTCACCCGTTTTCCTGGAATAAAACTTATAATCATCCAGAGCTACATCACTGTCACCTGTTACTTTTATCCGTACCTTATACTTCAATGAAAGCTTTCTGACCCTGCTGAATATACCATGTTTCAGATAAGCTTCCAGTATCGGGTTGACTCTCAGCTCAAGTGACCTGATGGAATGACTGCCCTTGTATCTCTGTATCCATCTCTCCAGCATTGTAAGGAAGCTGACCCTGGACATAACCTGGCCGGTGCCTTTGCATAGAGGGCACGTATCATAGATCCTGTTTAAAATACTCTGTCTTATTCTTTGCCTTGTGATCTGCACTATGCCAAATTCACTCATAGGCAGGATGGTTGACTTCGCCCTGTCCTTTTTGAATTCTTTTCTTAGCTCGTCGTATAGTTTTCTTCTGTTCCTTTCTTCGTACAGGTCAATAAAGTCTATCACAATGATCCCGCCAATGTCACGCAGCCGAAGCTGCCGTACGATCTCTTTGCCGGCTTCTATGTTAGTATTCAGTGAATTGACTTCCTGGTTGGAGCTCTTCGCGTACTTACCGCTGTTTACGTCTATCACGGTCATAGCCTCGGTAGTTTCTATGACGATATATCCGGCGCCTTTTATCCATACCTTTTTATTGAGTGAGCTGTCGAGCTGCCTTTCAATTCCAAATGCATCGAATAAAGGCTGGTTGCCGGTGTACAGATCGAGTTTTTTTACAAATCCGGGGGAGCTTTCCTCCAGGCTGGCTTTTATCTCTCTGTGAAGTTTCTTAGAGTCGATAACAATTTTTGATACATCTTCCTTAAACAGGTCTCTTACTACTGAAGATGTTGTGGATACGTCTTTGTACAGAAGAGCAGGAGGCTTCTGGCTTTTTACTTTACCTTCTATTTCACTCCAGGTGGCAAGAAGCTTATTCAGGTCATCCAGAATGAGCGAATCATCCTTCCCGCTTGCAACGGTTCTGATTATCATTCCATACCCTTTTGGAAGTTTGGATCTAACCAGTTTACGCAGCCTTGCTCTTTCTTTGGAATTATAGATCTGCCTTGATAATCCGATCTTTCTGTGGAAGGGCATCAATACAAGGTATCTTCCGGGAAGAGAAACTTTTGATGTTACCCTTACGCCTTTGTTAGATACGGGTTCTTTTGTGATCTGGATAATGATATCCTGTCCCCGCGCGAGGTTTATTTCGCTGTCACGGTTGAATTTTCCCTGGGGACGGGTATTCTTTGGATTGCGTCCTTTGGCTTTCTGATTGGGATTGTTGTCCTTGGGTTGTTCAGGCTGGTCTTCGTCATCATCATCCTCATCGATATCTTCTCCGAGTAGTGAATAATATTCGTCAGATGTGGAAACATCTGAAAAATGCAGGAAAGCATCCTGCTGAAAGCCAATATCGATGAATGCGGCTCTGATGCCCTTCATCACTTTGGCTACTTTACCTAAATATATGTCACCTACATTTCTTTCGTTATCAGAACTCTCAGTAAAATATTCAGTTAACTTATTATCCTCAGTTATGGCGAGACGTATCTCATTTGAGGTGGAATTAATAAATATCTCTTTTTTCATAAAGTCTAAGTTTATTACATCTGCGCGCGGTCTCTTACTTATGAATCAACAGGGGAATCCCTATGAATTCATTGAAGCAAGAAACTCTTCGTTAGACTTTGTACCTTTCATCTTGCTGAGCAGGAATTCCATTGCTTCGACCGGGTTGTAATCCGAAAGCAGCTTTCTGAGAAGCCATACTCTGCTGAGTGTGTCTTCTGAAATTAGAAGCTCCTCTTTTCTTGTGCCGGATTTATTCAGGTCGATTGCAGGATATACCCTTCTGTCTGATATTCTTCTGTCGAGAACGATTTCAGAGTTACCTGTACCTTTAAACTCTTCAAAAATGACCTCATCCATACGGCTGCCTGTTTCTATGAGAGCCGTAGCAATGATCGTAAGGCTTCCGCCTTCATCGATATTACGCGCTGCTCCAAAGAAACGTTTTGGTTTATGTAATGCATTTGCATCCACACCACCGGAAAGTATTTTTCCGCTGTGAGGAATTACCGTATTGTGTGCCCTTGCAAGTCTTGTCAAGCTGTCCAGAAGTATTACTACATCCTTTTTGGCTTCTACAAGTCTTTTGGCTTTTTGTAAAACTATTTCCGAAACCTGTACGTGTCTTTCCGGCGGTTCATCGAAGGTCGAACTAACGACCTCTGCCTGCACGTTCCTGATCATGTCTGTCACCTCTTCCGGTCTCTCATCTATGAGTAGTACGATTGGGTGAACTTCAGGATGGTTTCTTGCAATGCTGTTTGCAAGGGTTTGCAATAGTATCGTTTTACCGCTTTTGGGCGGAGATACTATGAGACCTCTTTGTCCTTTTCCGATGGGCGTGAATAAGTCCATTATTCTCATGGAATATTCGCTCGGAACTGTTTCCAGGTTAAATTTCTCTTCAGGATACAAAGGAGTGAGATTGTCAAACAATGTTCGCTCTCTGATTGTATCCGGGCTCGCAAAATTGACTTCTTCCACTTTTAATAAAGCGAAAAAACGTTCACCTTCTTTTGGAGGTCTTACCTGCCCGCTAACCGTATCACCGGTGCGGAGTAAAAACTTTTTGATCTGTGAAGGAGAAACGTAGATGTCGTCAGGAGATGGAAGGTAATTGTAGTCCGCAGATCTTAAAAAGCCGTACCCATCGGGAAGCACTTCAAGTACGCCTATGGCATATGCATATCCGTCCTTGCCGTCTTTCTTGGTTTGTGCTTCGATTATCTTAAAGATGAGTTCCTGCTTCTTAAGATCGCTGTACTCCTGTACGTTGAGTTCTTTTGCTATCTTTAATAGTTCGGATACTTTTTTTGATTTTAATTCAGCCATGTTCTTAGCTGAAGAATCATCTATTTCCTCCGTGCTTTTTGAGCCGTTGGTTTGTGTTTTGTTTTTCGTGTCCATAAATATGTATTTATTATTAGTATTGCCTATCAGAGAACTGATAAACCGGAGTGTCTATAAAACAGTGAGATAATTAATATGATGGATTATGTTAATTAAACGTCAATATATTTGAAGTATAAACTCAGATTATCGGTGTGTAGTCTGATGTATTACAAAACTATGGTTTCTCTTTGAAAGTTTCAAGTAAAATTATTTTAATCCCAAAATAAGGTTTTTGCTCACTTGGGGGTTTATCCGTTTAAAATTGATATTACTTGCCCAAATAATTAATTTTGCCTTATGCCGAAAAAAAAGCCTATTAAAGCGGGTCGGAAACCCGCGCAAACTACTAAGAAAACCGAATTAAATTTCGCCATTCCCTTTGCTCCAACAGGGAGTCAAAGCATCATTGTTTACTCCATTATAGTCATCGCTGCTTTGGGGCTGTCGATATATTATGTAAATTATGCGCTTAGCTTAAATGGGAGTTTTGGTTTCCCGCTGGATGATCCCTGGATACACCTGACTTTTGCAAAAAATCTTGCGGAGTATCAGAGCTTTTCCTACTTCAAAGACCAGATGGCTACAGCCGGTTCTACTTCACCCCTTTATACCATACTTGCCGCCATTGGTTTCATATTCACGAATAATGAAATGCTGCTGAGCTATGCGCTGGGGATATTGTTCTTTGTGTTTGCGGCTATTTCCTTCTATAAGCTTAGTTCACTGGAGTTTGGAGCTGAGAATATCTTTGCACTTATCTGCACGGCTATCTTTGTTTCGGATAAGTGGATGAGTTTTATAGCCGTCTCCGGTATGGAGACTACTATGTATGTCTTCTTTCTCATTGCCTGCGCGTATTATTATAGAAAACGACAGGCAGTACCATTTGCCATATTCCTTGGCTTGATATTGTGGGGTCGTCCGGACGGGGTCGCTTTTATTGGAGCCCTGGTAGTTGATTATCTCGTGGTGAGGTATTTCGCAAAGAGCGATACAGGCTTACATCTGTTCGACAAAAACCAATTTATAAAAATAGCTGCGATATTTGGCGGGATTATCCTGTTGTACTTCGCTATGAATTTTGCTCTTTCAGGTTCGCCATTGCCAAATACCTATAACGCTAAGCTTACATACTATTCACCGGAATTCCGCAGCAGGGGAGACTTCCTCAAGTTCGAAGTCTGGGATTACTTTACTGCAGGAGTGTATGCCATTATGATGGGAGGATTCATATTCTCGATATTTAAATTGATCGGTGATTTTACAAAGAAAAAATATAACCGGAATTTCCTCTATATAGTATTCATATTTGCCCTGGTGTTTATTTATTGGTACAAGCTTCCATACGCGCACCGTTTTGGACGGTATATGATGCCGATTATACCTTTCTTCATATTAGTGTCTTCCATAGGTATAGTTAATTTAGCACGTCTCATAGGGCAATCTGCCAGGAGCAAGCAGGTTGCCAATGGACTGGCTTTCATTCTGCTGGGTATAATGCTCGTTATGGGAATTTCTAACTATGTGGACAATAAGGAGACCTATGCTATAGAGAATAAATACATATCCGACAGGCAGGTAGCAGCTGCGATGTGGCTTCGTGATAATACACCACCGGATGCCGTCATTGGCACGCACGACGTCGGAGCTATAGGATTTTACAGCGGCAGAAAAATTGTGGATGTTGTGGGTCTTGTTACCCCGGAACTAATTAGCAAATTAAACGATAAAGATTATGTGGCATATATCACGGACTTTATGAAAAAAGAAGGTGTCACGCATCTGACGTTTTTGCGTGAATGGAATATTGTCGTGAATCAGGATCCATTATTTACTACTCTGGGCAGGCTGCCCCCTGAAGTAATGGAGATCTACGAGTTCAAACCGGATTCTACGCTTATTGTCTCTTCCCGCGTCAAAAGCATGATTATGTACGCTCAGGATATGCTGGCTCAGAATGCTCCCCAGCAGGCGATACAGGTTTTAATGCAGTCCCTGGGAGAAGAACCAAGATCTTCATATACTTATTTTTTAATGGGTTACGCCTATTCGATGATGGGAGATGCTCAGAATTTCGAACAGAATATGCTCAAAGCTCTGGAATATTATCCAAACTACAAGGATGTAATGATTAATCTGGGAAGTGTATATGTAAATCAACAAAGATATGAAGAAGCAAAAAAATATCTTGACAAAGTATTGCAGTTGGATCCCCAAAATGAAAATGCAGCAGAACTTTATAAGACTATACCGGATTCATTAAAGAATACGAATTAAAAGAACACGAAGTAAATTTTTGTAAACATCAGGACCGAAGGTATGACGAAGAATAGTAAATCCGATGACGATTTTTTGAGAAAGATTGGCAGAGCCTTAAAAACGTTTATATTATACATAAAAAACGAAGTCATCCCTTTTATTTCAAAAACACTCGACAGGATCCCCTACAAGAAGATACGTTTCATCTATCCTTTTGCGGCTTTATTGAATATACTGCTGCTTGTTTATGTCGTATATAATGTATTCCTTGACAAAAATACCTGGGAAGATGGTAAGGAAAAAATGATAGTCATTGAGAAAGGGTCGGGGTTTAATGAGATAGTACAAACCCTCCTCAAAAATGACGTTATCGAAAATGGATTTACTTTCAAGACCGCCGCGATACTTACCCGTAGAGATGGAAGCATCTTCCCGCGTAAGTACATCTTCCAGAGCGGGCTGAGTAATGGAGAGATCCTCGATATGCTCACCGACAGCGAGCTCAATCAAACTGTAAAATTCCGGGTGCCTGAAGGTATCAAACTGAAAACACTCGCAAAATCCGTTGAGAAAAGATTTTTGATTCCCGAGGAGGATTTCATTAAAGCCACCCAAAACAGGTCTGTAATGACAGGACTCGGACTGGGGGAAAATGTTAAAGACCTTGAAGGCTTTCTTTATCCCGATACTTATGTTATGTCCATTAATCTCAGCGGGGACGGTGTGGTAAAAGTCTTTACTGATGAATTCAAACGCAGAGTAATAAATGACGAAGAGCTGATAAACGCTCTCAGGCTGAGGCGGGAAACTTTACTCGAGGCGGTGACTCTTGCTTCGATTATAGAAGCGGAAACAGCAATGAAAAGTGAAATGCCCAGGATATCAGGTGTATACCATAACCGCCTTAATAGGCGGATGAGGCTCGAGGCTGACCCTACCGTACAGTATGTATTGCCCGGTGGACATAAATCAAGACTTTTATTTGAAGACCTGCGAATAGACTCCCCGTATAATACTTACCGCAATTACGGGCTTCCTCCCGGACCCATTAATAACCCGGGCATAGAAGCCATCAGGGCGGCTATATTTCCGGAATCCCATAATTTTGTTTTCTTCGTGGCAACCGGTGACGGAGGGCATACCTTCACCGAGACATTCGAACAGCACAAGGAAGCCGCGCGGGAATACAGACGCAAGCTCGATCAAAAAAATAAATAAAATCCTTTGACCAATCCCGGGGTAAATACAGCGCTCTTATACAGGTTCTTTGTAAAGCTGGATTTTAGGGACAAGAATAAGGCAGGTTTCACGAAGATTATTGGCGTACTGGTAGCTTATCTTTTTGCTAACACGCTTCTTTCATTTGGAAATTACGCCGGCTTTGACGAGTTCAGCTATGTGATTTTATCAATGTCCACGAATGTCTTCCTTCTGGCGTTTGTGGTTATGAACGACTTTGTGAATCTATTCGTGGGGAAGGGCGAAGGTGAAGCTATACAATCTCTTCCGGTCAAAGAAGAAAATATTTTCTTCGCGAGGTTTTTTGCCGCCTACACAATGATAGCTTTTTTTGCAGTATCCATTATACTTCCTCAGATTTATTTTTTCTCAAAATACGACGCAGGTTTATTATCTGTCATATTATTTATACTCTGCATATTCCTTTTCAACATATTCTTTATATCATTTCTCGTGATGATCTATACGCTTGTTCTGAGGTATGCGAAAAAAACCGCGCATTATTTTATTTATGCTGTGAATATCTTCTTTCTTGTGTATGTCTTTTATTCCACATCATTAAAAGGAAAAGCCGCAAGCCTCGGAAAATCATCGATTCTGGAATTCAGTTTTGGAAGTTACCTCCCTCAAACATTTTTTGCTAGAGGTCTGTATGAACCTATGATATTGTTGATCTTATTGATCTCATCCATAGCGATGTGTGTTCTTGCATTTCTCATCATCAGGAGAAACTTCTCTGCTATATCCGCATCTTCTTCGGAATTGTTCACAAAAACAAATAAACCCCTCAAGGATAGCGCAGGTGTTACAGGTGTACCGGAGTTAAACCCTTTCGATAAATTTATGAACCGGTTTTTCCTGCGTAATAACCACCAAAAAGTGGGATATTATCTTCTTAAATATCAACTTTCGAATTCCAAAGGGCTTAAAATGAGGTATTACATATTTGCTTTTATGCCAATAGTCTTTACCCTCATTGCGGTTTTTGCGAATATACCCGGAGCGGTGGTTTTTCCTACCGGAAAGATACCATTTGCTTCAGAGAATATCGCTCTGCTGAGTCCCGGTATCTTGTTGATTTTTATTATGTCAGCCAGGCTGATAGTCTCCAACTCCCGTATAGCTGATTCGAATTCAAATGACATCAACTGGATGTATGAATCCCTGCCTTTAAAGGGTCCCGGCAGCATTCGGATGGGGATACTGAAATTCATCACCGTCTACTTCTTTATTCCGGTCTCCATTATTATGGGCGCAGTGATTAGCATTAAAATGGATCCGGTCAATGTTTTGTTGAATTTGTTTTACTCCTTAGCTGCCGTATTTTTTATCAGTTCGGTCTTATTCTCTATGGATAAATCTTATCCTTTTAGCCTGGATAGCAGCAGGATGGACTCCACTGGCAAATTCCTCGAAGTCCTCTTTACCATAGTACTTGGAGGCATTATATTTGCCTCTATGCTTTTTGTTTTTAAAAATATTATATTTATAATTATTTCCATAGCAATTTTACTCCTGGCAGGGAGCTTAATCCTAAAAATTCAAAGAAGAAGCTGATATGAACGAGCAGCAGGGATCAATTTCAACACAGACCGAAACCACTCCATTGATAAAAACTTTCGATGGAAACGGCCGCAATATCATTCTGGCAATGACCGGGACAAGCGGTGCCATTTATGGGCTCAGGATGCTGAGGGCTCTGCTTCTTAATGAATTTCACGTCGATCTCATAATGTCGGACTTTGCTCAATATACCTTATACAAGGAATGTAATGTAGAGTTGAAATCGGGAAATATCGCGGGCTTATTCGAAGATGTTCCTCCCGGGAAGGTTTCGGTCACATTGCATAGCAATCTTGACCTGAAATCAGGAATATTCACGAATGAATATAAATGCGATGGTATGATAATCTCTCCCTGCGCCATGGGAACTGTAGCGGGAATTGCCAATGGCTCGGCAAGAAATCTAATCGAAAAGTCAGCGGACTTTGCATTTTCCTATAATGCTCCGTTAATAATCGTTCCGAGAGAAACTCCTATTAACAGGATTCATCTTCAGAATATGCAGACCATAATACAAAACGGAGGAATGATCGTTCCGGCGATGCCAAGCTTTGAGTATTCCCCGAAGAATTTTGATGACCTTGCGGATAATATTGCGGGCACTGTTCTGAGTTTGCTGTGCAGAAATGACAAACCACTGGCTTAAAAATCCCACCCAAAGAACACCTGGTGGAATAAGTTCTCCTGCAGGTGTGTGAAATTCTTCTCTATGCGTTTACCCACGTCATATCTTATCACAAGGAATCCGAATGTATTTATCTTGAGGCTCGCGCCGAAGCTTCCCTTTGTGTCACCATAATTTTCGAATTCATCCCACGTATTTCCCGCGTCAAAAAATAATGCCCCGCGTATTCCCGGGATGATGTATTGGAATCCCAGCGGCAGGTCATAATTATAGAGATTGATTATCGGAAATCTTAGCTCGGCGTTGGTCTGCCATAGCTTTGTTCCCTTCATCGAATGTCGGGGCCATCCGCGCAGCGACCACGTACCGCCCATGAAGAACCTCCGCGGATTCTTTCCTTCGTTCATAAAGTACTGTCCCCTCGTCGCAAACGTCAATGCCTGTGAAAGCCTGAAATACCGCCTGTAATCGAATAGTATGCTGTAATAGCTTACGTTGGAGTTTTCAATATCTGTAGTATATCCTAATGTAAGATTTAACCTTTCTCCATCAACAGGTCCTGTCATTCCCCAGAGGGCATTGTCTTTTATATAGCTTAACCTGTTCGTAAGCAGTGTAGAGCGCTCTTTGTCCGTGATGTCAATATCTTTAAATGACTGCGCCAGGCTCACGGATGCTTCCAGTCTCCGGAACACAGATAGGGGATATGAAAAGCTCGCGTAACCCCCGAATATCCTTTCGTAATATGAATAGTCCGCTTCCGCCAGGTCGTACCTCTTGCCTGATAGGTGAAAAACTCCGTATGCGTAATTCAGCCTTTTTTCCAGGGATACTTTGGAAACCGCGACGTTAAAGCTTTTCCAGAACTCAGAGTCAGCATCGGAATTATTGAACAACAGGAAGAAATATTTCTCATTGCCCAGCATATCGCTCAGTGAAATAATACCGCCTGCGTTAGTCCCGAATACCGGGTCTGATGTCACGGACGTTGTCGCAAAGTCCATCGAGAATTCTTTCTTGTATTCCATGTTATTCTTTCCGGGAATCCCTTCTATTTTTCCTGCGGTCCAGTTCTCTCCCCGGTTGGAATAATCTATGTCGATGATTGTTGTCGAGTTTTCAAATTTTGAATTTACTGAGTCTATCATCCGAACGGCTATGTTCCGGTTCTCAAACGAAGAAAAAATGATAGCATTCTTACCTGCCCATCGGGGGTCATATGCGGCTGTATTAAAGTTCGTGAGTCTCCTCATCTGGACATTCTCGAGATTATCATATTCGAGAGACTCTTGTAAAGGGTCGTCGGATTCACTGCCTGATTTTTTTATTCCGTTGGACGTAATGCTATTGGTCAGGTCTATCATCCAGATATTCTGGGGTCCCGTTGCATTAGATGTGAATATTATTTTTTTGCCATCTTCCGAAAACTGCGGTGAATAATCCACCTGGTCTCCATTCGTCAAATAACTAATCTCATTTGTCCTGAGATCATACAAAAATAAATTATACCTGTTTTTATAACCGTAAGAAGTCCTGTCCGAAGAGAATACAACGTAATTTCCGTCAGGTGAAAAGTCCGGATCCCTGTCATCATAAAAATCATTCGTCAGGCGGGTGAGCTTCTCAGTCTCAATGTCGAGAATGAACAGATCCCCTTTTCCTGTGAATTCCCGGGCAGGGAATAAAAGCTTCTTCCCGTCACTGCTCCAGGAGGGAGAGCCAATGTTTACTATGTCTTTGAAAGAATAGTCCGCTATCTTTTCATCTTCTCGTGTATCATAAATGTGGATTGCATCCTTTTCTCCTTTTTGGGTTATGAATGCAAGCCTTCCTTTTTTATCTGCGTCCATTCCTGTCCGGAAAAAGTGAAACTGCTCGAATTCATCACTGGTTTCGCCTTCCACCAGTACATAGGGATTCTTATTCTTCAGGTCCATCCCGAATACGCTCGTGTATCCGTATTCATTCCCGATGTAATACACCTTCTTTTTCCCGCCGATCTCTATGTAAACTGGCTTGTGGGCGAAGCCATCCGAGTATACATCAAGTGAAACATCTGAGGGATTTGCCGTTATGTTGGAATCCGCGAAGTACATATCCCGCAGATAAGGCAGAAATTCCTTGTCGAATTCCTCGTAATCTTTCCCGATGGTTAATTTCATTACTTCGGAAAAGTTTCCGTCCAGGTAGAAATTTTCCAGCAGCTGGAGGATCTTTTCGGGTCCGTATTTCATCGCGATGTATTCCAGTACCATCTGTCCCATCTTGTACATCAGGTAGCTTCCGTATAGCCTGTCCCAGTTTTCGAGCCCCACTATATAATCGTTGAGCACTGCATCCTTTAAAGACATTTCGCTTTGAGTATCCCAATCAGTCGACCAGTACTCTGCCAATCCTTCTGTAAACCAGAGTGGAATGTCCTTATCGCCCACCTGTCCGTGAAGCTTCTGTTCGGATATGAGCTTGCTCATCATAAATACGTGCACCATCTCGTGCCGTATCACGTGCTTGAATTGTCCAAGTGACCCTTCGAAGGGAATTACAACTCTTCCTTTGATGAATTCAAAGAATCCCCCGACACCGTCCGGTATGAATCCCGGGGTGGTATTGGTCTGCTTGAAATGTATGGGTGATGAATAAAATATAAGGGGTACTTTATGCGTGAGGGAATGCTTGAAATTCTGCTGGTGATCCGCGTAAGCCTCTTCCGCAAAGAATGCTCCGTGCTCAGCCAGCTCCTGGGCTCCTTCGTAATAATATATCACAAAGTGATCTGTTTCCAGGGTGTTCCATTTAAAATCCGAATACTGGACCTTATTCCTGCCAAAATCCACGAACTGGCTTTGCGCAGAACTTAGTCCTAAGAGGGTGATTATCGCTATGAATAATACAGTGGTCTGTATTTGTAAGGTTGTACCGAGTTTGCTCATCGATTTATCTTTTTATGCGCCCCCATCTGTATCAAATCTAATATTGTGAATATTTATGAACTTAGTCAATACATTAAAATCCACAGTTAATGACGGTGAGGATAAGTAAATCCACTCCGATGGAGGGTGTTCTCTTCCGCCAGAGTCTCGACAGGACTCTGACGAAAAATCCTTGTTTCCGACAATTTTCTCGAGCCCCTCTCCTTAGTAAGGAGAGGGGAAACTCCGGCTTGCCGGAGTGGGGAGAGGTAACAAATCTCTGTGCTCTCAGTGCCTCTGTGGCAAACTACTTTTTCTTTAAACTTTGGACTTTTAACTTTAAACTTAATCTCCCTTTATTCCCTTTGCCAAAATTCATATTTTACTTACTTTAACTCACTCGTTATAATAACTGATACTTAGTCCATAATGAATCCCGGAGAACCCAAATTTAAATTCAAAGAACTCAAAGTTTACGCCGAAAATGAGTGGCTCATTAATAGCACCAAAAAATACCGGCAGGTATTCGAGGAAGCCGAAGTCACATACATCGACGCCGAATTTTCCGCGTATAATAAGCTTTTTGATGAGGAAGACTGGGAAATAGACGTCATATTTAAAGCCTTTGACGGAAAAGGCGCGCTCCTTGCCGAGATACCCCTCAAAAAGAATGTGACAAAAGATCAGAACATAATATATCTCCGCCAGGGTTGGGGAAATAAGAACCCCGGGGCTTACTGGAAAAGAGGAGCATATAGATGGGAAGTCTGGTCCAATGGCGCAATTGTGGGTTCCACAAACTTCTACGTCGAAAACGAAGGAGAAGTGACCCGTGAGAATAATCCGTACCTGAAGATGAAGTCCATTCGCCTGTATGAAGGAGCGGATGCGATTGTTAGCGATAAAAAATTCTTTAAGCAGTTCGACCAGAAATCAACCCGCTTCATATGGTTCGAATTCACTGCAGAAAATCTCGTCAAAGACAAAGATTACTGGGCGTGTGAGTTATTCTCTAATTTTCGCACCGAAATAGGTGAACACAAAGGCGGCAATACTAAGTTCAGATTTGTTTACAAAAACGAGGATACTTTCACTATCACCGGCGGGTGGGGAAGCGATAATCCCGGTACCTGGTATAATGGAAAATATGTTCTCGAAATTTTCTTTATGGAGACACTGCTTCTCAGGCTTCCATTTCATATCGGGGAGGGTAATATCGAGGCTACGGATGAGGATTATTTGAATAGTACCGTTGAACAGGAAATAAAACAGAATGAAGAAAAAGAAGAGCCGACCGAAGAAGATTTTCAAAAAGCTTTCCTGGAGCTGGATGAGCTCATAGGCCTCACACAGATAAAAGACCGCATAAGGGAATATACAGATTACGTGAAATTCCTCAAGATACGCAGTGAAAAGGGTCTCGACAAAGGCGCAAATATCAGCCTCCACGCGGTATTCACGGGAAATCCCGGAACCGGTAAAACAAAGGTAGCCACGCTTCTTGGAAGAATCTATAAATCCCTCGGCTTGCTGTCAAAAGGACACGTCCACGAGGTGGACAGGGAAACCCTTGTAGGGAAATACATCGGTCATACCGCTCCAATGGTTAAGGAGGCAATTAAAGCCGCCCGCGGAGGAATACTGTTCATCGATGAAGCTTATGCTCTTTACAGGGGAGATGATGACTCCAGGGATTACGGGCAGGAGGTAATTGAAATTCTGCTTAAAGAAATGTCCGATGGTGACGGCGACCTTGCAATTATTGTTGCGGGTTATCCGCAGGAGATGATGACATTCCTCGAATCAAACCCGGGCCTTAAATCGCGTTTTAATATGCATTACCACTTCCCTGATTACACTCCCCAGGAGCTCAGGGATATTGCGTTATTCCACGCCGGAAAAACTAATGTGATAATTCAGCCGGAAGCTCTCGAATTAATGTACGAGTCGATGGTCGAGGCTTACAGGAATAGGGATAAAACATTTGGAAATGCGCGTTTTGCTATCGGGCTTGTTGAGGAAGCAAAGATGAAGATGGGTTTGAGACTCGTAAAACAAAAAGGCGTGGAAAATCTGACCGAGGACGAACTCTCCACTATTACTGCGGCTGACGTTGAAAGCCTATTTAAAGGGGTCAGAGCAAATATCGCTGATATTCCCGTCGATGAAGACCTTCTCCGTGATGCCCTGATAAAGCTTCACGCACTGCTCGGTCTCGAAAACATCAAGAAAGAAATTGATGAGATTATAAAGCTGGTAAGATATTACCGGGAAACCGGCAAGAATGTCCGCGAAATATTCTCTCTCCACTCGGTATTTGTCGGAAACCCGGGAACGGGAAAGACCACCGTAGCCCGTATCCTTGCCGAAATATATAAAGCTCTCGGCATCCTGGAACGGGGCCACCTCATAGAATGTGACAGGGGCAGTCTGGTCGGCGGGTATGTCGGACAGACCGCAATAAAGACCTCCGAGATGCTCGATAAAGCAATGGGAGGAGTTCTATTCATAGATGAAGCATACTCTCTCAGTATGGGTGGAGAAAATGATTTCGGAAGGGAAGCCATCGAAACCATACTCAAAAGGATGGAAGACAGAAGAGGAGAGTTTGCGGTTATGGTGGCAGGATATCCCCAGGAGATGCAGTTCTTCCTTCAGTCCAACCCCGGGCTGAAGTCCCGTTTTGATAAGGTTTTTGAATTCCCCGATTTTACCTCGGAGGAAATGTTCACTATAGCTGTGGGAATGTTTGCTACTCACGATCTGGAAATGGACAAAGAAGCTTCAGAACATCTGAAAAACTTTCTTGCTGTTATGGATAAAAACCGTGACAGGTATTTCGGGAATGCCCGGGAGGTCAGAAAGCTCGTGGAGGAAGCATCCAAAAATCAGCATCTGCGTGTCATTGACCTGCCTAAGGAAAAAAGAAAAGGCAAGGTAATGAAAACCGTAACCCTGGACGATCTTAAGGAATTCGATCCCTCGAAGTTCAAATCCAAGCCTAAAATGGGATTCTAATGTAAATAAAAAAACCCCGCGAGTTTTGCGGGGTTTTTCGTATGCCAGACCATTCATCTTAAGTGAGTATGAAATGGTACTATTACTAAAATATACTAAAATATTTATTCTAACGGAATTCCGAATCTACTATCGTTACTTCCTGTCCCGATAAAAAGACTCCGAAAACTTTCATCGAAGGGACTGCCTTCAGCTGTACTCGGGTAGGTGAACTGTTTAGTCCGCCAAGTGCCAGAGCAAGTTTCAACACTCCGTCATATCCGAGATTCTGAAAGAAATCCATCAGGTTAAGTGTCATGCTGATAGGGATTGTTGCGCTCTGTCCTGTTCCTGGCACGATAATTTCATTATCCATTATCCCGCTGATGGTTTGCTTATTGTCCACCAGGAGCGTCCAGTCCATTCTTGTAACTGCAGAAGTGGTATTCTGTGAACCACCCGGAGTATTTGGGTTTTTTGCAAGTACATTGACGGTGAATTTAGCCGGAAGGTTATTGCTCGCAAATCCGTCCGCCAGTTTTATCCCGTCCATAACCGAAAAATCTGAAATGCTGTTCTTGTTCGAGAGATTGATCCCTGCAAGTGAAAACCCGTTTATAGAGCCGAGCTTGAATTGAAGCCTGGAAAGATTGGATATCGTGTCGATGGCGGTGCACCCCATATTCAGCTGGGATGATGCGCCTAATATCGTAAGGAATAAAACCAGGTAGAATATTCTAAATCGTGTAAAGAATCTCATATTTGGAAAGTTTAATTTAAGTTATGCGTGCTAAGGAAATATAAAGGAAATGAATGAATTTTAAAAGAATGTAATGAAGGAAGAATTTAATAAATTGTGCAGGCGAGGTCACGTGACCTCACAATTTTTAATGTTTATAAGCCCCGTCAGAGTCTACGACAGGGACTCTGACGATCAAAACCAGTCTCTGGCAGTTGTTGGGGTTAAAAATTATTAATTTTCCTCTTGACAGTAAACGTAAATATTACTATATTTATAATGCAAAACGTAACATCTCCGCAATGAAGGTATGCGTTTATGAAAACTGGAAAGCTACTACAAATTTAGATTTTCCCGCTGTTTTTGGTGTTATCACCAACAACCAAAAAACACTTAAATTCTATTTTTACAACAACGCAAAAAAAAATCATCACAACGAATGTTGTTAACAAATTATTGTAAAATCAAACCAAATTTCTTAATGAAAACGAAATAATTTTTAAATGAATGAAAAATCAACCACGCAATTTATTTCTAAAATCCATCTCCAAAGTTTAGAACTTAAACTTTAAACTTTTAACTAAAGTATTGTTCTTTGAAATAAAATAATCTTAATAAAAGATTATCAAAAGAAGTGTAACAACAACACCGGTAATTATCGTAAGTGGAAATCCTACTCTCATAAAATCTTTGAACGTATATCCGCCGGCGCCCATTACCAGCATATTTGATTGCTGGGATATGGGTGTAATGAATCCTGTCGATGCTCCAAAAGCTACGGTCAGCA
Organism: Bacteroidota bacterium; assembly: GCA_023429265.1. Lineage (GTDB taxonomy): Bacteria > Bacteroidota > Ignavibacteria > Tepidaquicellales > Tepidaquicellaceae > JAEYVS01. The sequence goes on from JAEYVS010000081.1 coordinate 19,828, forward strand.
TTAGAATGTAAGGGTCCATCCCGTGCGATAGCCCGGCTTTTAAAGCTATCGAGCCTATTATTGCTGCTGAGGCTATGTTCGGGATTGCCGAACAGAATAAGACCATCACGACAAATATCATAAGGATTAAAGGGATTGTACCCAGATCTGCTACAGGGGAAAGAAATCCGGATCCGATAAAATCCGCTGCCCCGCTCTTTTCAAGGGCAAGTCCGAGCGGAAGGATTCCCGCCATCAAAAAGATCATCTTCCATTCCACGCTCCTGTATGCCTGTTCCATCGAGAGACATTTTGTAATTACCATTAAAAGCGCTGCGGAAAGCATTGCAATCGAAACAGGAATGACCTCCGTTACTGCCGCTAAAATTCCAAGAAGAAGGATTACAAAAGCATAAGGTTTCTTAATGCCACGTGAAAATGTTTCTGTAGTGCTTGTTACTATCAGGTCAGGATCATTTTTAAGGTGGTTTATCTGGCTCCATTTACCCTGTATTAAAAGCATATCACCTATTTTTAATATCACCTTGCCAACTCCAGTAGTTACCGTTTTTCCTTCACGCCATATCCCGATCACATTTGCTCCGTACTTTTCCCGGAAATTAACTTCACTCAGGGAATGTCCTTCAAAGGATGAGCGCGGTGCGATAATTGCTTCGAGCAGTCCTGTATCCTCACGCGAAAGATTTATCAGGGAATTGGATTCAGAAGGCTTCAGTCCGAGTGAGAGGCTCTCATCTGCGTTATGCAGAGATTCCACGCTGCCGGTCAGAAGCACTCTGTCTTTCGGTAGAAATGTTGTTTCAGGGGGCGGATTTACGATAACGTTTCTTCCTCGCACAATTCCCGCTACATTTACCCCGTAGTATTCTCCGAGCTTGCTCTCGTCAAGTGTTTTGTATGCTATTTTGCAGTTAGATGATATTCTGGATTCGTATATGATCTCATTGATGTGATAAAGTTTATTAAGCTCTGACAGCAGGTCAAATTTTCTCAGGTTTCTTTTGTCGGTTCTCTCAGGCAGTATTTTCTTTCCAATGAAAGCCATGTAAAGTATTCCGATCACGGTTACAATAGCCCCAATCGGGAAAAAATCGAATAGATTAAATGGCTTAATTCCATTCTGAAGCAGCAGATCGGAAACTATGAGATTTGGGGGTGTACCGATCTGAGTGAGCATTCCGCCGAGGATACTACCATATGCAAGAGGTATGAGATATTTTGATGCCGGTACTTTGCTTTTGGCGGAAACACTCAATACTGCGGGGAACAGGATCGATGCAGCAGCCACATTGTTCATTACACTCGATATGATTGCAACTATCGACATAATCGCAATTATCATTTTAGTCTGATCGCGCCTTCCCAGCCTCCACAAAATTCCGCCCATAGTCTCGGAAACACCGGTCTGCTGAAGTCCTTCTGAGATAATGAATATTGCAATAACTGTAATGACGGCTTCATTACTAAAACCATCCAGAGCCTCGGTGACAGTCAATAAGCCTGATACCGGAAGAGCTATCAGTATCAGGATCCCAACAAGGTCAGTACGTACCTTGCCGGAAAGAAACAGGATGAATGCTGCTCCAAGAATAAAAAGCGCTATTCCAATTTCAAACGTCATTTTTTATAAAGTTAAGCATCAGCGTAATGACATTTTCGAGAGCATCTGTAGTATCCTCAAAAGGATGAACCGCTCCGAAGGTATGCCCTGTCTTTTCCATAATTACAAGTTGTTTGGTATCAGCCGTTCCTGCAGTATATAGGGTTTCTGCATTAGAATAATCTACAGCAAGGTCTTCAGTACCGTGGACAATAAGCCAGGGAATTTTAATCTCTCCCGCAGCTTTTTCTATGTCGAGTCTGTCCCAATTTTTTTCGAGATCTTCCAGGAGTGTATAATCAAGCCTCATTTTTTGTTTTGTGCGCATATTCATCACCTCAAAGTATCCGCGCTCCTTCCACTCTTTTTTGTGGCGTTCTGAGTATCGGTCAAAATCAGATACTGAGGCAAGCGAAATGAGTTTTTTAACGCGTGTATCTTCGGCGGCTTTTAATATTACTATTCCGCCGCCTCTGGAATGTCCTACCAGAGTTAAATTATCGAAGTCGTAATTGTAATTTTCTTTGTTAGCCTGGAGATAATCAAATATCGAGCCGAGGTCATCGAGTTCACGTGAGAATGTGTTTTTTGCGAATAGATCGAGCCTGGAGAATTCCCCCATTGTTTCGGGGGTATCACCTGTTCCGTTGTATGAAAAGTTAAATGCCGTAACAAAATTACCGGCAGACGCCACTCGCTCGAACACATAAGGGAAAGATCCCCAGTCTTTAAAGCCTTTAAATCCGTGGCAGAAGACCACAAGCGGTTGCGATGCTTCATGTTCTTTAAAATAAAAGTCAGTGTAGAGTATGTCATCGTGAACGTTTTTAATCTCAGCGGGTACTCTTTTTACCGTTTCATCCATTAGTATAATCTTCTTTTGTATTAATTGAATTTAGAAATAGCTATTTTTCCGCTTATGTATTACAAAATATCAAATTAATCCAACTCATTCAAAGTAATTGCTTGATATAGAATTAATATTATTTATTATCCCGCTGCTCATAATAGCGTGCATTATCCTCACAAAATTTGTGGATAACGTGGGCATACCTACTTTGATATTATTCATAGGCATTGGTATGCTGGCGGGTTCTGAAGGACTTGGAGACATTTATTTTGACAATGCAGAGCTGGTTCAGTCAATTGGTATTATTGCTTTGATATATATTCTATTCGCGGGCGGAATGGATACTAACTGGAATATCGTAAAACCCGCGTTTAAAAATGCCACTTTACTTGCTACGCTGGGAGTTTTAATAACAGCTTTTGCGATAGGTTTTTTTGCCCACTATTTTTTGGGCTTTCCTTTGTTGGAGGGGATGCTGATGGGAGCGATAATCTCTTCAACGGACGCTTCCGCAGTATTTTCAATAATCGGTTCAAGAAATGTAAAACTGAAAGGTGACATAAAGCCTTTGCTCGAGCTCGAGTCAGGCAGCAATGATCCAATGGCTGTTTTCCTGACAATTGCCATTACGTCTCTCATCGTAGGAGATGAAACCAATCCATTGAACCTGGTTCTGTTGTTTTTTATGCAGATGGGAGTCGGAGCGATAGTGGGAATCTTAATGGGAAAAGCGATTTTACATTTCCTGAAGAAATTTACACTTTCATATGAAGGTTTCTATCCTGTATTTGTATTAGCGGGGGCGGCAATGGTATTTGGTCTTGCTGATCTTTTGAATGGGAGCGGATTTTTAGCGGTATACGTTGCAGGCGTCATACTAGGGTCAAATGATTTTAAGTTTAAGGATTCCATCAGGCGGTTCTTTGACGGATTTTCCTGGCTTGCTCAGATATGTATGTTCATTACGCTGGGGTTATTTGTTTTTCCTCATGAGATATATCCGATATTCGGCATTGGGATAGTCGTATCCGCGTTTATTATTCTTATCGCCAGACCACTAAGTGTTTTCATATCGCTGGCATTTTCGAAATACAACCTGCGGGAAAAAACCTTTATATCCTGGGTGGGACTAAAAGGGGCTGTACCCATAATACTTGCTACCTATCCCCTTGTTGAAAAGCTCCCTGACGCAAACGAGATATTTAACATTATCTTTTTTGTTGTTGTCATCTCCGTTATGATACAGGGATGGTCTCTGCCACTGGCTGCAAAGATGCTTAAGCTTACCAAAGGTAATGATGAAAGTTAATTAAATAATTCCTATCTTATATCTGAAAAACACTTGTTTATATGACCCTTGAGATCATTGTCGTAATATCGCTTGTCCTTATCGCGATCATTTTATTTGCCACGGAAAAAGTGCCGGTCGACCTGGTGGCGTTGATATTAATGGCTTTTCTGATGGTCACCGGTATAATAACCGTGGAAGAGGGTGTTTCAGGTTTTAGCAATGAGGCAACGGTTACAATTGCCGCGTTGTTTGTAGTCAGCGGTGCATTGATCAAGACCGGTTTTGTCGATGCTGCGAGTGTGAGGATAATTAACTTCTTCCACAAGTACGGATTCTGGGTGGGCATAATTGCTACAATGGCATTTATCGGAATTCTATCAGCTTTTGTGAATAATACTCCCATCGTGGCAATCTTCATTCCTGTAATGCTCAAGGTTGCCAAGGAAATAAAGATCAGCGGGTCAAAAGTTTTAATGCCTCTTTCTTTTGCTGCAATATTTGGAGGTACGTGTACACTAATCGGAACATCCACAAACATTGTTGTAAATTCCTTAGCAACACAAAGAGGAGTCGAGCCATTCGGAATGTTTGAAATTTCCAAACTCGGTATTATTTTTCTTGGTTTTGGAATAGCTTACATGGCATTAATAGGAATAAGGCTGATTCCGGAAAGACGAAAGGATGACGATATAGGAGAATCCTTCGGACTAAGAGAATTTGTGAGCGAGGTTGTAATATTGCCGGGTTCTCCTTCGTCCGGTAAAATGGTTTCGGAGTCTCCGCTTGTAAAAGACACAGGTATAACAATAATAGAAGTACACCGCCCCAATAATACAGTCATACTCCCCCGGGGTGACACTGTTTTAGGTGAAGGGGATGTTCTTGTTGTCACCGGAAACATAGAGACAATTAAAGCGCTACAGGAACGTGAGGAGGTGGCGTGGAAGCACGAGTATAAGCTTGGTGAAAAGTTGACAGAAAGTGATGAAATTGTTCTGATAGAGGCAATCATTTCGAGTAATTCTTTTTTAATAGGACGAAGCCTGAAATCTTCAAATTTCAGAAATAAGTACAGAGGTCTTGCCATTGGTTTAAGACACGGCGCTAAAACCGTAACAAGTAAACTTGGAACAAAAAGGCTTCAGGCAGGAGATGTTTTGCTAATAGAAGTAAGAAAGGAAAATCTCGGACGGTTTTATGATAGCAGGGATTTTGTTTTCATAAACCGTATCCCTGTTACTGTGTTTAAGAAGAGATTGATGATCCCCGCGCTTTGCATACTTGGAGCAATTATTCTTCTTCCGGCACTTGAAATTTTGCCCATACTTGTAACTGCAGTTGCAGGCAGTGTTCTGCTTGTCTTAATGGGGACGCTTACACTCGAGGAGGCATACAAGTCCATTGAGTGGAGGGTCATATTCCTGCTGGCCGGAGCAATTACACTGGGTATTGCATTAGACAGCAGCGGAGCTTCAGGATTGATATCAGAGGGAATTGTGTTTTTGACGGGAGGTGAAAACCGGTTTTTACTTGTTCCATTAATATATGCCGTAACGGTAGTTCTTACAGCAATAATGTCAAATAATGCTACTGTTGCGTTATTAGTCCCCATAGTTATTGTCACAGCGTCAAACCTTGGAATAGATTCCCGACCGCTCCTTGTTGCGGTAATGTTTGCGGCATCTGCTGATTTTATGACACCAATAGGATACCAGACAAATACGATGATCTATGGTACAGGCCGGTATAAGTTTATGGATTTTGTAAAAGTCGGCGCACCGCTTGAAGTGATATTCTGGATAACCGCATCATTATTGATCCCGGTCTTTTTCCCGTTTTAAAAACCCGTTATTATGACATTTGAAATTATTCAAGTATCAATTATTCTCATACTGGCAGTAATCCTGTTTGCCACTGAAAAGATCCGTGTAGATCTTGTGGCATTGCTTATTATGGGTTCTCTGCTCTTGATTGGAATAATTTCCCCTTCGGAAGCCGTTCAGGGTTTCAGCAATACCGCTACGGTAACGATAGCCGGAATGTTTATTTTAAGCGCAGGTCTGTATAAATCCGGAGTGGTTGAACAATTCAGCGGAAAGGTGATGCAGGTATTCCAAAAGAATTTCTGGCTGGGAATCATTAGTATGATGGTATTTGTGGGTGTCCTGTCGGCATTTATAAATAACACAGCCGTAGTTGCAATTTTTTTACCTGTAGTTTTATCTGTATCCAGGAAACTGGACCTGAGCTCGTCAAAGCTTCTAATGCCTCTTTCCTTCGCATCAATGTTTGGCGGGGTGTGTACACTTATCGGAACTTCCACAAACATACTTGTCAATTCAATGATGGCTGATTACAAAATTGAGTCATTTGGGATGTTTGAGTTTACCGGGCTTGGATTGATATTTTTTGGAGCAGGCATTATTTACATGGTAGCAGTGGGTATCCACATAATTCCTGACAGAGGGAAGAATAAAGACATGACTGAAACATTTGATCTGAAAGACTATTTAACTGAAATTGTCTTATTACCGGGGGCGGCATCAGTAGATAAAAAATTAAAAGAATGTCCCCTTGTTAAAGATATGGACATTGACATCCTTGAAGTAATTCGTGATAAGAAAAGGGTTTCTATCCCACACTCAGATACTATATTAAGAGCAAATGATGTTTTAAGAGTAAGGGCAAATGTAGAAAAGATCAAGGAGCTTCAAAAGAGAGAAGGGGTGGAGTTAAAAGCTCATCATAAGTGGAAATTGCAGGATCTTGAATCCGAGGATATTAAATTAATTGAAGCTGTCATATCTCCAAATTCAAGGCTCGCGGGGAAAACACTTAAGGACGCTAAGTTCAGAAATAACTACGGTGCTACGGTACTGGCGATAAGGCACAGAGGAACCTTAATGAATAAGAATATCGGTAATACGGTTTTAAATCCGGGTGATACATTATTGATCGAAATACAAACAGACAGGTTTGACTTCTTCAGAAATAGTGATGATTTTGTTTTGATATCCGAACTGAGCTATCCAACATTCAGAAAGAATAAAATAATTCCATCCGTTTTAATAGCAGCAGGAGTAATCATTTCGGCTTCGGTCGGAATATTTCCAATTATGGTCAGTGTTGTATTAGGATGCATTCTGATGGTATTGACCGGCTGTATTAAACTGGAGGAAGCATACGGAGCAATAGACTGGAAGATAATATTTTTACTTGCAGGAGCGCTTTCGATGGGAGTAGCAATAGAAAAAACCGGAATGGCTGAACTTTTATCAATTCAGCTTGTCGATTCGGTAGGCGGGTGGGGACCCATAGCCCTTGTGTCTGTGTTTTACATTACGACTTCATTAATGACAGAATCCATATCCAATAATGCCACAGCCGTAATAATGACACCCATTGCCATTGCCGCGGCGGAATCAATGGGGATCAGTTCAAAACCGTTATTAATTACAATAATGTTTGCCGCGTCATCAAGTTTTTTAACGCCGGTAGGATATCAAACCAACACACTGATATACAGTGCCGGTCAATACAAGTTTACGGATTTTACAAAAGTAGGGGCGCCATTGAATTTGCTGTTTTGGATTCTTGCAACATTCCTTATTCCGGTATTTTTCCCGTTTTAAAAGTCAGAGCCGTCAGTTACCACGTTTTTTGTCTTCATAGTAACTCCGGTGAACCGGGTCGAGTTGTATCAGTTTATCATAAACAGTACGGCTGCCGTAATCCACAAATGCATCACCAATTTCCTGATATTTGGCTTCGAAGAAGAGATCTATATTGTAAGCTCTGATTTGCTTTTTCTTGATCTCTGATATATCTTCCAGCGCATTGAGTATGTGATTCTGCGCGTTGTTTTTGCGGATACCCAGTGAATCCAGTCCCATCCAATGGTATTCAAAATATGCAGTTCTAAAATCGCCAAAGTTTGTATTCATTAATTCCTGAGCTAACTGAAGTCTCGATGGCTTAGAACCACCACCGGTCTCGGACCATCCGTTTTTAACATCACCGCTTATGGGTTTATTACAAATATCGAGTGCTTTTTGGAAATATCTTGTCCCACCTTTTGGGAAATATGAATCCTCGTCATAACCAACCATTAGGTAGGCGTAATAATCAAGAAGACTAAGGAAGGAATTAAAGATTACGTCATTTTTTATGAACTGCATAGATCGACTGTAGTCAAATGTGCATCTTTCGTCAATGATCCTGAATGTCGTAGTATATTTAATAGGTTCACTTTTATTCTGCCTGTAAATTTCTCTCTGGCTGTATACATATATCTGCGCAGTATATTGGTCAAATCCGTTATTCCCTGTGAAGTTAAATTGGAATGTACATTTAATGGGTGGAATAGGATTTTGATGATATTTTGTTCTGTTTAAATAATCCGTTACCTGTCTTTGAAAATCGTTTAGTCTTTCTCTGGCCTCCGGTGTAAGAGATTCTGTATTTAATTCTACAGTAGCTTCAAGGTCCTGTGAATGTAAATTTATAGAGAAAAAGGATATAATTATAAATGTCAAAATAAAAAGCTTATTCATAGATTGTATTATAATTGCGTTTAGTTTACTTATATACTAATTTTGTTTACTTAATTTAATTTTTCAATTCAATTGTAATATAAACAATAATTTTTCTTTTCATAAGTTAAAGCACATTTGAGCAATAAAAGTTTCATTACGGAGCTTAAATCGGCATTTAAGCAGAAAAAATGAAGTATCTGGTCATAGGCGAGCCCTGTCTCGATGTAATACATAAGCTCAATGGAGATATTCACCGCGGATTTGGAGGGATAATGTATTCGCTGATATCTCTGTCAGTTTTTTGCAGGAGCGAAGACGAGATTTTTCCAATAATGAATCTCGGCTCGGATCAATATACGAATGTATTAAATTTTCTAAAGCAGTTCAGAAATATATCCACAGATGGCATCAAGAAATTAGATCATCCCACACGAAAGGTTTTTCTTGATTATGGAAATCTTGCGGGAGGAAAGGACCGTAATGAAACCTCATCCATGCCCACAAGCCCTGTGGAATTTGAGCAGATAGAACCGTTTATGAAAAATGCTGACGCAATACTCATTAATATGATTTCCGGTGTAGACATTACCCAGGATACATTGAGAAGGATCAGGGCAAGCTTCAAAGGATTTATGTACATGGACATTCATAATGTAGTAATGCGTACGAATGATAATTACTCAAGGGAGTATGTAAATCCTGATAACTGGCTGGAATGGTGCACAAACTCAGATGCAGTACAAATGAACGAAACGGAGCTTTCATATCTTACCCCGGAAAAGACAAATGAATATAAAGTTGCAGAAGAGATACTTATAAATTCATCGAAAAGACCCAAAGCAATGCTATTAAGCAGAGGTTCAGATGGAGTATCCTGCTACACTCTAAAAGAAAAAGAGTACGGCGGGAAGAAATTCACCGATCTGGACAAAAAAGATGTAATGGCAATAGATAATCCTGAATTTGTGGATAGCACAGGCTGCGGAGATGTATTTGGAGCTGCTTTTGTTTTTGAGTACATGAAGACAAATGATCTTAATAAAGCGCTACATTTTGCCAATAGGATGGCATCGTATAAGACATCTCTGGAGGGAGTGGACAATTTATATAAACTTGTAAATTAAAAGATTTGAAGACAGTATTTATAACCGGAGCAAACGGACTTCTTGGACAGGCAGTAGTTACGCTGCTTTCGAGGGAAACAAATTATGAGCTGATATTGAGCTCAGTGGAAGATAAATCCTACATTGAGTACGGGCATAAATATGAAAAGCTTGATATAGCGAATAAGGAAGAGGTTAAAAAGGTGGTAGCATATTATGAACCTGAAGTAATCATAAACTGCGCGGCATATACTGAAGTGGATAAGTGTGAAACCGAAAGGGAATTCTGCTGGAAGATAAACGTGGACGGTGTGAAGAATCTGATAATTGCAGCAAAGAGAACTAAATCCAAGATAATTCATTATTCAACTGACTATGTATTCGACGGGAAGAGCGGACCATATGATGAGGAGGCGACACCAAATCCAATTTCATTCTATGGCAGGTCAAAGCTTGCCAGCGAAAATGCTCTGACAGCGAGCGGGGTGGATCACGCTATCATCCGCACGATGGTGCTTTACGGTATCGGGAATAAAGTGAAAAAGAATTTTGCTCTGTGGTTGGTTGAGACACTTAAAAAAAATATGCCTGTAACCATTGTAACTGACCAGGTGGGGAATGCTACTATAGTGGATGACCTTGCGTACGGTACATATAAGATTATTGAAAAAGACCGTTCAGGGATTTATAATATTGCAGGGAAGGACATACTTTCCAGGTATGATTTTGCATTAAAACTCTGTGAAGTGTTCGGATATAATAAAAAGCTTGTGTCCCCGATATTAACAGGTGATTTGAGCCAGCCGGCTCCACGACCTCTGAATTCAGGCCTGCTGGTATTGAAGGCGGAATCAGACCTGGGAATTAAGCTTATGGATTCATTGGAAAGTTTGAGACTGTTAAAAGTCCAGCTGGGTGAATAGTTATTTTAATCCGTATCCCGATTCGAGCATTTCTTTGAAGTGATTGAACAACCTGATGCCGTCAGCTCCGTCATTGAGCTCGTGATCTGCTGAAAATGTCAGGCATATAAATTCTCTTTCGGTTAACCCGTCGTTTATCTTAACAACCTTTCTGTAAATAGAGCCTATTGTCATTGCCATTGTGGCAGGACTTGACGGCATCCCCCAGAATTGCCCTTTGATTACGGTATGAGTAGAGGTAACACCTGTTGTACCGAAATACTGTCTGGATAGACGCGGGCTAGTTGAGATAAAAGTAAGAGTCATTCTTCTGATGAAAGCGGGGAGTGACGCAAAGAAATTTATTTTCTTGTCATACATAATTTCACCCACCGGAGTACTCTTTGCTTTTGTCAATTCATTATTAATTTCTTCGGGTAATAATTTATTGCAATTACGGATAATGTAGTTCATTGGAAATTTTTTCCCATCCAGCTCTCTCTCTATAATGACAGAAACATCGACATCATTGTAAGTTATTATCTTCCTTCCTTTCTTTATAGTGTTAAAATTATCGAATTTTTCTACTGAGCGCGAATAGCAATAGAGTATGTAACTAAGAAGGGAGACTTTCTGATCTTTACCGGAATTATAATTCTTGAGAATATCCCGCGTTATCGAAATATCAACTTCGCACAATCCGTGGATCATGCTTTTTTTCCTGCTGAGCCACATAACATCGGAGATAAGGTTGCGGGATTTTGGAAAGGATTTTTTAGTGAAATTATCCGCCATTATATCTTTTTCTTAATTTGCATTTCCATTTTTCCTTTTGGCTTTAGTGTAAGCGCGGAAGATTCCCTGCCGTCTGAATTTATGTCAAAATCGTATGTGCTGCATATTTTCTGTAATGCAATACTAACCTGCATCCTGGCGAAGGCTTCTCCAATACAGGACCTTTTCCCGGCTCCAAAGGGAAGGTATGTCATTCGTGAAATCTCCTTCTTATTTTCCTTAGACCACCTTTCGGGAATAAATTTCATCGGTTCATCATAAAATCTTTTATCCCTGTGAAGAAGATACGGAGCTATTATTATTGATGTGCCTGAGGGGATTTTGATATTGTTGTAATAATCATCCTTATCCGTTATTCGGGTGATGGAATGAGCGGGCGGATAAATTCTTAAAGCTTCGGATATTATCATATTTGCATACTCATTATAACCGACAGGATCATTTTTTAGTGACCGGAAATGCCCGAGTATGTTTTTATTCCGGGATAAAAGATACAAAGACCACGTGAGGGTACGCGCGCTTGTATCATAAGCCGCAAAAAAAAGTGTAACGAGTTCATCACGTATCTCTTTATCGGTCATTGATTCACCGGAAGTATCTTTTGCTGAAATCAGAAGGTTCATTATATCAGTAGAAGTAGACGGATCCTTGCGGGCTTTTTTAATCACATCGAATATTAATGCATCCAATTCATTATTCAGTTTATAAAAATCTTTTGCCCATTTAAAGGGCAGTTTTTTAGCAACATTAGGGAGCCCAATTAAAACAAAAGCCTTGTAATTGTAAGTTAGGGAATCAAAGAACTTGCCGAGGTTAATTATTTCGATTTCATTTTTTTCTCCAAACAGAAGACGCGCGATGATCTTACT
>JAEYVS010000111.1 GCA_023429265.1 Bacteroidota bacterium
GACGGCGAATTATCCTCAAGAGCAGCGGAAGAGAGTGACTTTAGATCATCAAGGCTATTGAGGTGTGAGAGCTCTCTAAAAAGAACCCGCGCATCAACTATAGTCATCCCGGAGCGAAGATCTTCGAGCACCGGAGCCATTTCCCTGGCATTTACTATTGTTGTATTGGTAAGGTCTTCCCACTCCCAGGGAGAGGAAAAATCCATTCCATACTTATCCTGGCTTTGCAAGGTCCTGCCGGATAAGATCAACATACATATTATTACAACAGGATATAAGAATATCCTTCTGTGATTTTTGTTTAATCCCATAGGTCTATCTTTAAACCATCCCGTATTTACCCTGCTTAAAACCTTACCTTATCTCAGTTACTAATCCAATCTCTTTTAATACATTGTCCACCGGTAAAAGCTTATTAACACCACCGGAAAGTACAACTGCTTTTCCTTTAGTGTGCGCGATCATCGCTATCTGCTCGCATTGTAAAATATCAAAACCTGTCGCCTTCTTAAGCTGGTTTACGACCTCATCCCAATAATGACCTGAATTAAAGAGTATCAGGCTTTTTTGATCGCCTCCTAAAACGTCCTTATCAATCTTTTCCAGTTCTTTTACATCCATCTGAAAGAATATATACAAAATTGGGGATTAAACCTACATAAACAAAATACAATTAGTTTCTGCTAAACTGGCATAGTACCTCGCAGATATCATCCTGTAAACCTCTGTAATAACTTGCATTTCCTCCAAAACCATTCATTGAAATATAAAACATAAGAAGCTCCAGGTCCCTCGTAATGGCATACCCTGCAAGCGCTGTAACCGAATTAAGTGTACCGGTTTTAGCGTGCACGTTCTTTTCAGCTTCCGTGCCTATCATTCTGGACCTTATCGTCCCGTCAACTCCGGATATGGCAAGAGAATTATAAAAATAATCGAAGTTATTGACATCTTCATACATATGCTTGAGCATTTTCATTACCATCCCTGCTGTCATAAAATTATATCTCGTGAGTCCTGAACCTTCCAGCACCTGGAAATCATCCAGCCCGCAGCCGATCGATGTAAGAAACTCCTCCACAGCCCTCGTTCCCTTTTCAAGTGTCCCGGGAGGACCATATTTGCTAGCGCCTACTACCTTGAATACGGTAATTGCGGAATGGTTGTTACTTGTCTTATTCATATACGCGAGCACATCCATCATTGAGTGCGATACTTCCGTAATCTCCTTTACTTCACCCGTAGGAGTAGTTCCTGCACTTATACTGCCCGTGAAGTTAATTCCCATACTCGTAATATCCGCAGCGAGAAGGTCGGCGGCAGTGTATGCCGGGTCATACCCACCGTAATTTTTATCAAGGTTTAATGCAGAAACATATGGCCAGTATCTCAGGTCCGTATCATTACTCTGGGAACGGCTATAGTAATCGTCATCGAGATATGACTGGTCATAAATTATATTCCCGGTAATGGATGTAATGTTCTTTTCTTTGAGCTGCTTTGCGAGGTAAATTATATCGGATGAATTCAGGTCAGGATCTCCGTAACCCTTGAGATAAAGATTACCGTTGATGACACCATCCTTAATATTCTGGTCGTCGGTATAGAGTATTGTTTTGAATTTAAAATCAGTGCCAAGATACTTTAGCGCTATTGCGGCAGTCACAAGCTTTGTCACTGATGCGGGAATAAGCTTAGCATCGGGATTATAAGAGTATATCATATCGTTATTCGACGCGCTGATCACCTGTACCGATACCTGGCAATTCGCAGCAGAGATTATGGCATCCAGCCTCTGCTGAAGCTCGGTGACATTATCCGCTTTTGCCTGGCTATAGGAACAAAGTACCAGGACCACACACAATAACTGTATAACAAGCGAATTGTAAAGATTCTTTTTCATAATAATTTCCCCTTATTTATTCTATTCAACTTTTTTGTTTTAAATATTCTTTAACAATATCGTAAGCGGCTTTCAGAATTCTTCTGGAGCTGTCAAATGTTAATGCTTCAGAACCGGTTTCATTGGTAATCCATTTATATTCAAATATTTCACCCTTCTGCATTATTACGTCCTTATTTTTTACTCTGCCAATGTAAAACTCGACTACTTTATGTGTTTCCTCCGGTGTACCGGGTTTAATCGTATATTCATCGATTATTTGAGGAAGATCTGAAATCAACTCTACATCTTTAATTCCTGCTTCCTCTTCAAGTTCCCTGATAGCCGTTTCGAGCTTGGTCTCTCCTTCGTCAGCGTGACCCTTGGGAAACGAATAATGTCCCTGGATTTGTTTTAGTATGAGAAATTGAATCTCACCATTCAGTTCACCATTATTCTCGACATAGAATACAATTACACCGTAAGCTGCGTCTTCCTTCATTAACTCTCCTTAGCTTTATTCCAAACAGCGTCCATCTCTTCGAGTGTCATATCCTCAAGGTTCTTATTCTCAGCCTTTGCGTGTTCCTCTATTTTGCGAAACCTATTTGAGAATTTATTCACGGTCTGCCTGAGAGCATCCTCGGGATTCACATTAATGAACCTGGCGTAATTTACGATGGAAAATAAAACATCGCCGAGCTCCTCTTCTATCATTTTTTGATCCGCTCCGGAATCTACATTTTGCCTAAGCTCTTCTACCTCTTCGCGTATCTTCGCAAATACAGGCTCCTTGTCCTTCCAATCGAAGCCTACTTTTGAGGCTTTTTCCTGTATGCGGTATGCCTTGAATAGCGCGGGAAGTTCGGACGGGATCCCGTCCAGCACTGATTCCCTGCCTTCTTTCTTTTTCAGCTTCTCCCAGTTCACCAAAACCTCATCAGTACCTGACACCTTTGTGTCCCCGAATACGTGGGGATGGCGTTCAATAAGCTTTTCACGTTCCTGTCTCATCACATCCGTCAGGTCAAAATCCCCTGTCTCTTCACCCATAACTGCGTGAAAAACTACCTGCAAAAAAACATCTCCAAGCTCTTTCTTCAACTCATTCTTATTGCCGGAATCTATCGCGTCAATGACCTCGTATGATTCCTCAAGCAGACACCTTCGGAGAGATTCGTGTGTCTGTTCCCTGTCCCAGGGGCATTTTTCTCTTAAAATACGAACTATATCTATGAATTCAATGAATTCCGACTGTAATTCGGCTATTTTTTCCGTATTCATATAATTACGGAAAAATAGGGAATTTGAGTGAGTATGTCAGGTGAGAAAACCAGGTAGAAGAATGAATATTTCTACTTTGGAGCTGATAGCTCGGTCCACTTTTTAGGTGAGAAGCAGTCAGTAACTTCATTACGGTAGCCTTTATAATACGCTGCTCCCCAGATTGGCGTTTTTGGGTAGTAATAAATGTCACCGGACGAGAGATTTAATACAACCGGGAATTCAGCGGCAGCAAAACGTTTGGGGCAGTAGCTTTGAGTCCAGTTATATAGTTCAGTGGATATGTTATCCACTATCAGAACGGGATACACAACAAGCATTGCTCCAAATCCAAGCGGCGGACCTGTGCGGATACGGTTTGCATAATCAGATAATCCGTTAGAAAATGAATTTGCATAATTTGTATCGATATTATCCGGCACTTTTTTTACGAATGCGTATGTATCCACCTTTCCAAATTTCGTGCCTTCCACGCGTCCCCGGTAAAACATACGGTCAACGTCAAGCCCTTCGGGCAGGTCTTTCTTTTCAAAAGCCCAGTATGTCATCCAGTTGTCGAGAGTATTTAAATAATCGGTAATGTTCATTATTTTACCAACAAGGCATTTATACTTTACATTTCATTTACAAAGATAATGATTGCCTGTATTAGATTAAAGCTAACCCATAAAATAGTGTGCACTTGATTAGAAAGCCTGTGAGAAACTTACACGAATTGGAAAGTATCCGCCAAGTCCTGTACGATAGACTCCTTCAATATTTAGCGAAGACATATCACCGATGCGGATAGA
>JAEYVS010000205.1 GCA_023429265.1 Bacteroidota bacterium
GCGAGCAGAATCACAATGTCTTTTAATGATATCCCACGGTTATCGAAAGTAACGGAAAGCTCTTTCCTTGGAAAATTAACTGTAGAATTTAAAATGTTACTATCGAGCTTATTGAGTTTTTCCAGAAGCCAGATGCAGGAGGAACAGTGAATGGATGGAATGTAAAATGTGATTGAAGTTGTTTTATTATCCGTAAAGTCCGATAATTTTGAAATCAGGTCAGTGTCATTCAGGTAATCGTATCGAGCGCTAACTATTTCATTATTCTGCTTGGTACCGGGTAACTGATCTATGCTGTAATATCTGCACAAACCATTTTCCGAGAGCAGCATATAAACAGCTTTGCATCCCGCGCAGCAGAATACCTTATCACTTACCTGATGCTTTGTATCTAAGCATCTTTCTCCGCAATGAGTGCATTTCAGCTCCCGCGAAGTAATTTTTTCTCCAAGTGTTTGCATGTCAATAAACCAGTTAATACAAAATTAACGGGTTTTTATGCTGGTTTGCGATGATTTGGGTCACATAAATATGTGATTTTCGTCACATTTTTTGATATTGATTGTATTCCCGGATGCCAGTACTTTTGAGGTATGAAACTTCCCATTATACAACATCCATCTTGTGAATCCTGTCAATCACGCCTGAAATCAGTATTTTGCAATCTGGATGATGAAAGCCTCAAGGGGTTAGCTTTGAATAAAAGCTGTAATATATACCCTAAGGGTCAGACTGTTTTTTGGGAAGGGAATAAGCCACAGGGAATGTATTGTGTAAATAAAGGTGCTGTAAAAATCTCTCATACAGGGAATGACGGTAAGGAACAGATAATAAGAATGGTCAGGGAAGGGGATATACTTGGTTACCGTTCGTTGATCACGGGAGAAGATTACACAAGCACTGCTGTCGCTCTGGAAGATACTACTGTTTGTTTAATTCCCAAAGAAAATTTTTTTAAATTACTTGAAGAGAATTCGGATCTTTCTCTTGGAGTTATGAAGCTTTTATCTAAGGAACTGGATACTGCCGAAAATACAATTTCCAGTCTCGCCCAAAAGCAGGTGCGTGAACGCATTGCTGAAACTTTGCTAATGCTAAAGGAATTTTATGGTACCGAAGCCGATGGGGAAACAATACAGGCTTCCGTATCAAGATATGATATCGCGGGGATGGCAGGTACTGCACGCGAAACAGCTACACGTCTTCTCTCGGAACTGAAACAGGATAATGTGATTGATTTTGACTCTAAGAAGATCCGTATAATAAACCCTTACAAGCTCATCCGCATTGCAAATCTCACAGATTAGAAAAACAGTTGAAATTGAAAGCGCAATTTTTGGTGCAAAAAGACTGTAAACGCTCATTTTTTATCCTTTATTATTAATACTCAAGTTATTATATGTTTATATCGGTATCCTTACATACCGGGGTAATTTTTTTAACTCAATTAAAATAAAGGACGTAAGAATGAAAAGATTCTATTCTTTTTTTGCTTTCCTACTTTTGTTTTCATTTGTCATTTCATCGTTTCATACTGTACAGGCAGATGATAGAGACCTAACTGTAGTTCCAAACATTTATCAAGGTTCTCCCGCAGCATTAACTTTTTTAGGACCATTGGGGAACTCTCAAAGAACTTATCAGTTTTTGATAAATGCAAATCAACTAACAGGATTGATAGGTCAGAATATTGACGCTATTACTTACAGACTTCCAACCAGCGCGACAAGTGACTGGCCTGCGTCTGATGTAACATTTACAAATTATGATATATATCTGGCTCAAAGTGTAGCTCCTGCAGACCGCAGACTTACATTTGACAGTAATATTGTTGGTGTGAAAACTCAGGTAAGAGCAGGTAGCTTAACAATTACTGCCGGTTCATATACATTTGGGAATAATCCAAACAATTTTGGCACAGATATAGAATTTGATACTCCATATATGTACACCGGCGGTCATTTACTCATAGAACTCCGTCATACCGGCTTTACGGGTACATCCCGATCGACTGAAGCCGCGAGCACTTCCTCGTCCGGATATGGAACGGACTTCAGCGCATGCTGGACAGGAAATTATACCGGAACATCAGGTTCACAAGGGAATTTTGTAACTGTAAGACTGAATTCTACTACTGCCGGAATATGCGCATATTCCTGGGGATCACAAACATCCGGTACCACAAATGCTTTTAACACCGTAAAAGCTGTAAGCGACATGATCGGATGGGCAGGCGGAGCCAATGCAACAGTGCGTAAAACAACTGACGGCGGTGTCACCTGGACTGATGGTAATCCTAACCCGGGAGTGATTAACGGTACAATTTATGCAATTGAATCGTTTGGCGCTGATACTGCTTGGTGTACCACGTCACCTGCAGCAGCATTCATTTACCGGACCACCAATGGAGGTGCCAACTGGGTGCAGGTACATACACAAACCGGAGGGTTCTTTAACGCTATTAAATTTCAAAACCGCACGACAGGTTTTATCCAAGGTGATCCGGTTGGAGGCAGATGGTCATTATGGAGAACAACCGATGCCGGAGCAACATGGGACTCGGCAGGAATGTACCTGCAGCAGGCAGGCTCCGAAGCAGGATGGAACAATTCCGTTACATTAAGAGGTACTACATTATGGATGGGAACTAACAACACCAAAGTGTATAAGTCGACAGACTTTGGTTCTACCTGGACTTCCTCTCCGACAACAGGATCATTGAATGGTTATAGTATGGACTTTAGTTCTTCTTCACTGGGAATAGTAGGGGGGACTGCTGTAGTAAAAACAACCGATGGTGGTTCAACATACAGCTCCGCGATCACACTACCCGGAACCGGCAATATTTTAGGAATTGGCGGTACCGGAGATATTTTCTGGGCAGGCAGAGGCGCTGCAATATATATGAGTACCGATGCCGGAGATACCTGGGCATCACATTTTACACCGAGCGGTACAGTAAACGCTATGGACATTGTAGAAGACGGTGACTGCGCAACAGGCTGGGCAGTAGGAGCCACCGGTTCCATATCGAGGTTAAGCGGCTTACTGGTTGGAGTCGGAAATAATAACACCGAACTTCCTGAAACATTCAGGCTCGAGCAGAACTATCCAAACCCATTCAACCCTTCTACAACCATCAGTTTCTCAATGCCTAAAGCTGACAATGTAGAACTTAAGGTGTATGACTTACTTGGAAGGGAAGTAGCCACTCTAATCAGTGGCTTTAGAGTTGCAGGCAGCTACAGAATGGATTTTAACGCTTCACATCTCTCCAGCGGTGTATATATCTACAGGTTACAAGCAGGTGATTTTGTGGAAAGTAAGAGAATGACGTTAATAAAGTAAGTTTCTAATATAATTGATTTAAAACAGAAAGCGGGTGAAAGCCCGCTTTTTTTTATGTGGGATTATTTAGTGAGTGAAATTGTATAGGGTTATTAGTATTTAGAGAGAGTTCGGGGTGTAGATCAGTTGGTTAGATCGCACATTTTTGGGGTTATCTTAACATCAACACTATAAATTTAAATAGATAAGAGTTCCTTTACCCGGAGAGCTTTCAATTTTTAGATTTGCTCCAATTAGAATTGCCCGCTCCTTCATGCCAAGAATTCCAAGAGATTTTCTTTTATTTCCGTTTGAGGGAAGTCCAATACCGTCATCCCGTATCAGCATCTTTAATTCTGAACTATCACATTCAAAATTTATATCCACATTATGAGCTTTTGCATGCCTGCTAATGTTGGTAAGTGTTTCTTGAAATATTCTGAAAATATGAATTGTCTTTTCCGGATCTATTTCATTAACTGTAGAATTTATATCAAGCCTGCAATTTATTCCTGTTCTCTTTTCAAATTCTCCAGTCTGCCATTCTATCGCAGGTACCAATCCCAGGTCATCGAGAATTCCCGGCCTTAATTCAGAGGATATTTTTCTCACTGTACCAATAGTCCGGTCAATCATTTCAATCATAGAGTTCATATTGCTTTTTACATCCACGAAGTTAGGGTCAATCTTTTTACTGATCCGGATTGAGTCCATTTTTAAACATGTAAGCATCTGTCCCAATTCATCGTGTACCTCTCTTGCAATATTTTTCCTTTCCTCTTCTCTTATGTTTTGAAGTTTCCCTGTTAGTTCTCTGAGCTGTATTTGGGATTCTTTGAGTTCAATTTCAGTTTTGTGCTTGTAGAGTGCTATCTCAATATTAGTGACAAGGTCTTTTTCGCTAACGGGTTTTATTATATATCCGAATGGTCCTGTTAGCTTTGCTCTTTCAACGGTTCCTGAGTCAGAATAAGCAGTGACAAAAATAACCGGTATTGAGTACCTTGCTTTAATCTCATCAGCGGCTTTAATTCCATCCATATCTCCTTTTAACTGAATATCCATAAGTACGATATCCGGTTTTTTAGCGCCGGCTTCATCGATTGCATCCTTACCTCTCATTACCGATCCACAAACCCTATACCCAAGATTTATCAGTTTTTTTTGAATAACTAACGCAGTAAGTTTTTCGTCCTCGACAATAAGGATGTTTGCTTTCTCAGCCATATTATGCTTTTAGTTTAACAATAAATTCCGCTCCATTATCATTGATATAATTAAGTTCTCCTTCAAATTGATTGATAAGAGTATTAATTATTTCCATTCCCAGAGTTTCGGTTTTTTCCAAATCGAAATCCTCCGGTAATCCTACCCCATCATCTTTAACCTTTAATATCATCTCTTCTTCGCTTACTCTATGCATATCTATATAGATCTTCCCCTTTCTATTATTAGGAAATGCATGTTTAAATGCATTTGAAACTAACTCATTAACAAGAAGTCCGCAGGGAATAGCAACATCTATATTCAATAGAATAGAATCAATGTTAAGATTAATATTAATTAAATGATCATTACCATTACCGTGAGACATTTGTAAGTTTGAAACAAGATTTTCCAGGTATTCTTTAAAATCTATATTTACAAGGTCATCCGATTGATAAAAATTTTCATGTATCAAAGCCATAGAGTTTACCCTGTTCTTGCACTCCTCCATAATTTCGTGTATTGACGGATCAGTAACCTTTTCCGATTGAAGGTAGAATATACTGGAGATAACCTGTAGATTATTTTTTACCCTATGATGAATTTCTTTGATGAGTAATTCTTTTTCTTTCAAAGAGTTTAGAATTTTTTCCTGAGAATGCATTATTTCAGTTATATCATATCCAAAGCCAATTATTTCAACAAGGTCACCCTTCTTGTCATATTTGCCAAAACCATTCCATAACACAGTTTTTAGTTCGCCATTTTTATGCAAAAGAGTTGCCTCAAAATCCCTAATAAATTTGTCTTTTTCAAAAATCTTATAAAATTCATCTATCTGGGTATAAAGGTCACCCGGATACATAATCGTAAACCAGTTTTTTCCAATTAGTTCATGGGGTTCATAACCTGTTATTTGTACAGCCGTCCTATTCATAAAGTTTGTTGTTCCATCCGGAGCAACACCACACACAATTGCCGGGGTTTCTTCTATTATTTTTCTATTGTAATCCCTTTCACGTCTCAGCTTTTCATTCATTAAAATCCGTGAAGTAATATCTCTCGAAACCAGTAGCGCTTTTTTAGCGGTGTTGTTTTCGGTGATCCAATTTCCCCTGGTTTCAAAATATAACCAGTTTCCGTTCTTATGTCTATACCTGAATTCCGCATCTCTTGCATCTTTATTCTCAACAGATTCCAGCCAGATATTTATTACATCACTTTTATCCTCAGGATGTATGTAGTCAAACAAATTAATACCGACCAATTCTTTGTGAGGATACCCTAATATTTCATAGTATGAAGGACTTGCATATAAACAAACACCGGATTCATCCATCAGCGCAATAAGATCCTGAGAGCATTCGGTAATGAGTCTGTATTTCTCTTCACTTTTAATAAGTTCGCTTTCAATATTTTTTTTTTGTTTCTTTATGGTAGCTGTTTCGAGAGAATTTTTTATAGCAGAAGGAAGTCTGGTAAGACTGGATTTCAATATGTAATCATCAGCTCCTTGCTTGATACAATCTACTGCTACTTCCTCGGATTGGGTCCCGGTAACTAAGATAAAAGGTATATCTTCATTTAATTTCTTTGCTATTTTTAGCGCTTTTAGACCACTGAATTGGGGAAGAGAATAATCAGCAAGGATAATATCCGTATGTTTATGGTCATTTAGTATCTCAGTGAAATCATTTTCATTATCAACTCTTTTAATAGTGTAGTTAAAACCTGATTTCTGCAGCTGGTATTCCAATAGATCAGCATCACTATCGAGATCTTCTACTAATAGGATATTTAATTTTCTATCCATATGCTTAAAATCGGCAAGGTTTAGATTTATTTGTCTACAAATTTAAAAAAAACCTAATAAATTGTACAGAATAGATATTACTAACTCCTTGTGGTAGATTCTATTACAAAGAGATCGATTTTAATCAATTAACTTATTCTCTAAAACATAATGAGTTAGTTCAATATTTGAGCTAAATCCCATCTTATCAAAGACTCTTGCTCTATATGTATTCACAGTTGCAGCTCCCAAAAGCAATTCCTCACTTATCTCAGATACTTTTTTCCCTGCGGCAATCATCAACATTATCTGAAATTCACGATCAGATAGATTATCGTGGAGAGGTTTATCAGACCATGTTTCCAGTGAGACTGCAAGTTTTTCACCCAATGAGGAACTAATATACTTCCCTCCATTAATAATTTTGTGAATAGCAGTAACTATTTCTATCGGTATACTTTCTTTTGTTAAATATCCTGAAGCACCGTTTCTTAAAGCCCTGATTGCATATCTATCCTCCGGATGCATACTTAAAATTAAGACAGGAAGATGTTTGAATTCTTTTTTAATGTCTTTCAGGAGTTCCAAGCCGGATTTATGAGGAAGAGTTATATCAAGGATGATAATGTCCGGATTACATTCACGCACAAGCTCAAGGACTCCAAGCCCGTCAGAGGACTCACCGACGACTTCCATATCTGTTTCATCGTTAATTATTTTCTTTATCCCTTCTCTGACAAGGGAGTGATCGTCAATAACAAAAGCGCTTATCATTAGGAAGGGTTTTGGTTTAAGAGCATCCTGTAATAACCAATATGGGCTACTGCATCTACAAACTGATCAAAATCCACAGGCTTGACAATAAAACTATTCACCCCAAGGTCATAGCTCATTATCCTGTCTTTTTCTTCTTTTGATGATGTAAGCACAACAATCGGTATGGTTTTGGTTTCCGGATTATTTTTTAATTCCTTCAATACATCTAATCCGTCAATTTTTGGCAATTTAAGGTCGAGTAATATAAACTTAGGTCGTGCATGAATATTCCCTTCATACTTACCTTTGCAGTAGATATAATCTAGAGCATCCTCACCATCATTCAATACCTTAATAGCATTTGAGAAGTTATTTTTTTTCAGCGCTCTTAAGGTAAGCTCTACATCATTTGGGTCATCTTCGATAAGTAAAATTTCAACTTCTGAATAGTCTGTCATAATATATTATTTATTAATTTAAACTGAAGAAGAATTTTGCTCCTTTGTCGGGGACTGCTTCCACATCGATTGTACCACCGTGTCGTGAAATAATTTTATGGCATAGAGCAAGCCCAATACCTGTTCCTTCAAATTCATTAATACTATGGAGCCTTTGAAAAATGCCAAACAGTTTGTGTTTGTAATCCATATTAAATCCGACTCCATTATCTTTAATGTAGTAATATATTTTCCCATTCGTCCTTTCCCATCCGATTTGAATCTGTGATTTCTCTTTTTTAGAGGAAAATTTAACGGCATTCGACAAAAGATTTATCCACACCTGCCTTATCATTTTTTTATCACATTCTACTTGCGGGAGCTTGTCTATAGATAGCTCAATTATTCTATTATTATAAGTGTCCAGTATTTCACTAAAACATTCATTAACTATCCTATCCATGTCAATGAGTTCCTTTTCAAGAGAGCTTTTAGTAAGTCGTGAGAATGACAAAAGATCATCGACAAGATTATCCATTCTAAGGGTATTATTGGTAATTTTTTCTATTAACCTTTTGGCTTCCTCGTCCAAAACAGAAGAATATTCAGCAGAAAGTATCTTTGTAAATCCATCAATGGCTCGAATAGGGGCGCGAAGATCGTGAGAAACAGTATAGCTAAAAGATTCCAATTCCTTATTTGCTGCCTCTAATTGATTTGTCCTCTTCTCGACTCTCTGCTCAAGTTCTTCGTTTAGCTGACGAATCTGCATTAAAGCTTCTTTTCTTTCTATACTTTCACCTATGTGTTCAGCAATTGCATCAACCATGATTTCTTCTTCATCGAGAAACGGAGAACTATCATTTTTAGCCGAGCAGCAAACCGTAATATCCCCAATAATGACATTATTGACCAGTATATTACTCTTTAAACTCGCAGATCCGGATACATTCGGACCGCTTTCAAAAACATAATTATTAGCTTTCAATCGGGCATATGTCTGTTCCGGAAATTGAAAAGCCGGCGGTATTAATTTAACTATATCTGAGAGATCATTTTCCAAATTTGAGGAATTGCGAGATGTAATTTGGGATAAACTGTACAAACATTTTAACTCTTTATTCCTTTCCTTTAATTCAAATGATTTTTGAAGTATCTCATTTTCATACATTTTTTTGCTGGTAATATCTCTTGCAATTCCAAGTATTGAAGCTTTCCCCTTATATATTAAGGGAGTTTTAATAATTTCTACATCTAATTCTTTATTGCCAATACTGACAAGTTTCTCTTCACTTCTTAATGAATTTCCAGAATTCATCTCCATAATTAGATCTTCGTATTTTTTGTATGGAAATGTAGAGTGATAAAATTTGGATGGATGATATTTCCTTAATTCCTCCATACTTTTTACATTCACCATGTCAAGACCTGCTTGATTCATATACAGGTATTCATCTTCTGTTCTTATATATATTGCATCAGGGACTTTTTCGGTAACTATCCTATAACGGGTTTCACTTTCTATCAATTCCGCCTCATATTTTTTCTTTTGTGTAACGTCAATTGCTTGTACAAGACGGGCTTCGTGTCCATTGAAATCTACGGTTTGAGCAAAAATTTCTACATCTATGATTGTACCGTCTTTTCTGACGTGCTTCCAACTCTCTCCGAGATCATATTCATCAGTATCCTTCTGTAAATGCATTAATAAATTCTCTTTATCTTCATCCGGCCTTATATCAAAGATCGTCATTGAAAGAAAATCTTCCCTTGAATATCCATATGTCAGTGTGGCAGCATCATTAACCGCGAGGAATCTATGAGTTTTTTTATCAAAAACCCACATAGGGGACGGGTTTCTATCAAATAACTGTTTATATCGAGCCTCTGAATTCTTTATTTCTTCAATTAAAGTATATGATGTATTATGATAATGCGTTACTAATAGGTAGAGGACCAATGAAGTTAGTGAAATGAATAAAAGCCCTTTAGTTAATTGCAAATACGCAATATCCGATATATCTAAATAATAGGCGTTAATTATCGCATCCGATAATAGTATCCACATTACCCCTAAAATAAAATATATTAGTGTTAATTTGAAAGGAGTGCTTATGACCTTTGACAGTCGAATTAAAGACATTTGGTGTCCTCCAAGATTTATTCCCTACATAACCCCATTTAACATCTGATAGACTAATAAGTTAGGTAATATATATTAAATAATCAACAATTTCCATTTTAAATTACTAAATAACAACAGCATAAAATTAAAAAAAGGATAGATTTGCAGTTATACTACTAAGAAGAAGTTTTCTATTTCTAACATAGTCTAAAAGCTGTAGGACAATCACCTACAATCTGATAGTGATAATTACCACCTTTTTATCATTTGTCCTACTATACTTCCTGTGTTTCACTTTGATTAATTTGAGTCAGTTACTAAACAACTATTTTTCATTAATCAAAATTAAGGAAAACTTAAAATGAAAAACCTCATTCTAACAGCCGCAATTTTTTTAACATTCGCAGCTACTTCTTTTGCTCAGTCATCTGCTGATGATGATGCTTCAATTACAGCCGAATTGAGAGCAGGTCTAACAATAGCTAATGTATCAGATCTGGATTTTGGAACTGTACAGCAGTCATCTGATGGCTCTGCTTCATCTCTAGTTGATCCTGAGTTTGGTGCTCAGTTCAACATCACAGGAAATAATGATGCAGAATTATCCGTAACTTTATCTTCCGCAAGTGTAACCTTAACCGGTGGAACAGGGGTGTCCGTTGGAACCTGGATAATGCACGCAACTGATACAGAAACTTATTCATCAGGAGCAAACATCCTTTCAACTGCAACCACAGGAACAACAACCATCTCAAATCTTGGCGCAAAAACATTGTGGCTAGGTGGTACTTTGACAGCGGCAGCATCATCCGACCCGGGTTCATATACCGGTACGATCAATGTAGATGTAGCATACAATTAATTTTTTAAACCCGGGCATCCCTAACAGGATGTCCGGTTCTTAAAACGGGAAAGACTAAATGAAAACAATATTAATACTTTCAGCACTTTTGTTATTTTCCATAAATGCATACTCACAGGTAATAATATCCCCCTATGTAGTTTACACAGATCACAAAACTAAAAGCGCAACACTTATAGTAACCAATAATTCATCAGAAATTCAAGAGGTAGCAGTTTCAACAAAATTTGGTTACCCCATATCCGATAAAGATGGTAACATAAAGATGGAATATCCTGATTCTACTAATAAAAACAGTCAAGATGTAACAAAGTATGTAAAAGTATTTCCTAAGAAATTTTATTTGGAGCCGGGTGAGCAGCAGACCGTAAGGCTTTCCGTAAAAGCACCGGTAGATTTGACGATAGGCACTTATTGGACCAGGATTGTCACAACGACTAAAACAAAGGATTCTTCTGGAATGGTTTCATCTAACCCGGGATTTGCAAATGTAAAGTTGATTCTAAGCCAGGTCACAACTTTGATCTTCAGAAATAAACGATATGAAAATTCAATTTCTATTACCGACATCATTGAGTCGGTTTCGAAAGATGAACTCAATTTAATGTTATACTATAATGTAAGCGGAGATTCACCTTTTTTCGCGGACAGCAGGATCAGAATATTTGATTCGATGAATACTATGGTTGATGAAAAAAGAGAGTCCTTTTCAATATATAACTCAATGATCAGAAGATCTACGATTGGAATCAGATCATTAGAGCCGGGGACATATTGCGCTGAAATTTCGGTACAGTCCAACCTTAAAGATGATGTACCCGTCAGTGATAAACCGGTAAAATCTCCGTTAATCAAGAAAGTTTACTTCAAAATAGGTGAATAAAAAAAATTTAATATTGCTTTTATTTATTGCTATGATTTTCTTTAGCAATGTACACTCTGAGGAAGAACCTCCTTCGGGAGAACCTGAGGAGATTGCTCTTACTTTTTCCGCAAAATCATTTAAACGATCCCTGGTAGATTGTTTTTACTACAAGGATGAAACCTACATCCCATTAAAAAAGATGCTTGATATGTTTATGATTCAAAGCTCATTAAACCCGGCTGATGGTATCATAGAGGGTACAATAAATGGCAAGGATGATAATTTCAAGATTGATTTTGGGAAGCATAGCATACAAATAAGGGATAAAGAAATTGAATTTACCGGTAATGACTTTTTGAATATCGAAGGGGAATACTACCTTAAACCTTCTCTTTTCCTGGAGGGTTTTGGGATGAATTTCAGAATTAATATGAATAAACTTTCGATGATGCTCATTGCAGATGAAAGCCTGCCGATCTATAGAAACATAAAGAGGGAAAGTATAAGAAGGACCCTCGAAACCAAAAATAAAGAAACCACATCATTTACTTTTAAACGAGAAAGAAGTATCCTGAATGGAGGATTTCTTGATTATAACCTTAGCTCTAATCATAAGCAAAAAAAGGAACCGAACTATTCATATAATTTATCCCTGGGAAGTGAAGTACTTGGAGGAGATCTATTTGCAAATGTAAATGGAAGCCTAAATAATACGAATAGCAATGAGTCCTTTAACTCTGAAGCGATGTGGAGATATGTGGCAGACAACAGAATTTTAAACCAGGTAGTATTAGGCAGTAACCTCTCATCACAGGGCATTCTATCTGCTCAGTATAGGGGCGGAATGATAACAAATGCTCCTTACGGTGTACGAAATGACTTTAGCAAGTATGTACTCGTAGATCGAACAATCCCTGAAAGCGATGTGGAACTTTACATTAATAATGAACTTGTTGATTATACCACTGCAAATGAATTTGGTGATTTCTCTTTTGACATTCCATTAAATTATGGAACAACTATTATTGACTTAAAAATATATAGTCCTACAGGTGAACTAATAGAAGACAATCGAAAAATTCAGATACCTTTTGACCTGCTTCCCGACAAAGAATTCCAGTATACAATCAGCGGTGGGCTTAGAAATGGGTTAAATACAAAAGCTTTGAATGGAAGCTTAGCATTTGGATTTACCTCCTGGCTTACAAATAAAGTTGGTGTGGATTACCTTGAAGATAGTCTTTTTAATAAACCTGTTTTATACAATTCATTATCCGGTAGGATCTCAGACAATTACCTCTTTAATATAACGGCTGCACCTGACCTGTATTATAGGTTAAATTTTAATGCAAGTTACGTTGGTCAGCAATCGGTAAACTTCCGCTATACAAAATACAGACAAAATGATTCATACAATTATTTCGGTCTGGTAGATGAATTTATTCTTAATTCTTCATTGCCATTTACATTATGGGCTAGAAAGCATTCATTTAGGATTGGAGGCACCTATGGATCACTTGAGGATGGGAAGAGATATGGGATGGATGCATCGGCAGAATTTTCCGTTTGGAAACTAAATCCTTCCATCAGCTATAATTACAGAGAGGACAGGAGTACTCCGGCTAATCATACCTCTAAATATATTACCGCCGGTATAAATGTACCTCTCCTTGGGCTGGAAGAGATACCTTTCTTCAGTAATAGGTATATAAAGGCAAAATTGACATATGATCTGATAAATAAAAATACATCACTGATAAATTTATCATACTCACACAGGATTTTCAAACACTTTCGTATGCAGGTCAATTACGCCAGGGATTTCATGATTGGAACTGATTTTTTCAATATTGCTTTTCAATACGACCTACCATTTGCACAGGCAAATGTTGTCGGATACAAAGATAGAATTGATGCTAATTTAAATGGTTCGATCGGCTTCGATGGCACTATGTCCCGTATCATCTCCACCAAAAGAAAAAGTGTTGGCACAAGCGGAGTCTCTATCAATATGTTTGAGGATATTAATGGAAATGGCAAGTATGATGAAGGGGAAATACAAATTGATGACGCAAACATTAAGTTTAGTAAAAATGTAAAGGTTGAAAGAGAGGACAATGGTATGCTATCAGCGGGATTTTTAAGCCAATACGTAAATTATGAATTTAATATGAACCGGCTATCCGGAAAGCATCCTCTGCTTGTTCCTAAGTATGACAATGTAATGGTAGAAACAGATCCTAACTCCTATAAATATATTGAGATTCCATTTTATGAGACTGAAGAGGTTTTCGGATATGTAGTTGCTGATAAAGATGGAAAAACAGTACCGCTCTCAAATGTAAGAATAAACATAAAGGAAAAAAACTCTGACAAAAAAACAAGTCTTGAAACATTTAGTGATGGCTCCATCTACTATATGGGGCTGCTACCCGGTGAATATACTGCCGAACTTGATACAGCCCAGCTAAATAAAATGGGGCTTGTTTCTATTCCAGGGAAAATTGATTTTGCCATAGGTGATGCGGATAGAAAAATGTCTGAGCTTAATTTTATAGTTAATTCAGAAAATATTATACAAGAAACTGAGAATGAGTTACTTGCTGATACGGTCTCAACCGAAACTGTTCTTTTCACGGTTCAGCTCGGAGCATTTAGGTATTATCAAAATGTGTTGAGGTTTTCTAATACTTTAAAAACGGACTTATTAATAGAACTATACATAAAGGAATTCCCGGACGGACTTTATAAGATCCTGAGCGGGGAGTTTAATAATGCTGACGACGCAAGACAATTCGTGAGTTTTGTTAAAGAAAGAGGATTCGACGCATTCATCAGAAGAGTTGAGTCCGATTGGATGAATCCATAGATTTTTCATAACACCTTCATTTTTTGATTTCCCCCTTGGTAGTATCAAGGGGGTTTTTTTATATACTTTTATCACCTGAATTTCATTTCACTTTTCCTTATCTTTAATAAATTGTTCGGGGTGTAGATCAGTTGGTTAGATCGCACGTCTGGGGGGCATACGAACAACTTCAATTCTATTTTATTATTCCAACGTTTTTAGCAAGTAGTTAGCAAAGTGGTTAGTCGTTTCAAAATCATCATTCCAAAATAATCACAACTTTTTTCGGTAGAAACTTTGAAAGGAGAATTCAAATGTTTTTATCTAAAAGTCCTCACGGAGTTTATTATCTCTATTACAAAAAGCCTGACGGTAAAGCTGCCAAAGTCAGTACAAGAACCAAAAAGAAAAGTGAAGCTAAGTTGTTTCTCGAATCGTTCTCAATTCCTGAAAAAATACCGGCTCCGCAAAAAGTATCTTTAAGACTTTCTGACATTAAACCTTCAGTAATGCAATACGCCAGAAGTAATTTTTCAAAATCAAACATCGATAAATATGACTTAACATTCCGCAACATGGAAAGGATTATAGGCAACAAATTTATAGATGATATAACTGTACTGGACATTGAGAACTATAAGAGTGAAAGAATAAAAGAGGTAAAAAAAATATCCTGCAATATTGAGATTAAGGTTATAAAGGCAATTTTTAATCTATGTGTAAAATTTGAGTTAATTAACAATAACAGGCTAAGCAAAATATCTAAGTTTAAAATCGAAGAAAAGGAAATATTGGCTTTTTCAGACAACGAAATTTCCATTATCTTTAACTCAATTATGGATGAAAATTTGAAAAGGATTGTCGAATTTGCACTGCTAACCGGCTGTAGAATATCCGAAATCCTGTCCATAAGATTCAAGGACATCGACTTAGAAAACTGTGAATTAAACATTACTAACAGAGAGGATTTCAGGACAAAAAGTAAAAAAAACCGTATTATTCCAATTTCAGAAAGTCTTCAACTACTTATTGACTCGATATTGAAAAAAGATAAAAATGTTATTAACTTTTACAATCAGGAGGAGTACATATTTACATTTAATGGTAGAAAATTTGACAGAAGTACCGTTACAAGAAAATTCAAGAAGGTACTAAGAGAAGCCGGTCTTCCTGAAAAATACCACTTTCATTGTTTAAGGCATACTTTCATAACAACTCTAATAAAACGAGGTATTAGCATCAATTACGTTAAGGAGCTTGCAGGGCACGCGGATATAAATACAACTATGAACTATGTACACATAACAACAAACGATTTGAGAAATGCTGTAAATAAAATAAGGATAATATGACTAAAATTAATCTAAAACAAAAAAAATACTCTGAACATCGGCAAGAAATTATTAATCTATCCAAGGAGGAAAACGCTTGGGATGAGTGGTGTGATAAAATTATAAGCCTTGAAGATTATAGCGAGACACTAGACAGCATATCAAATAAAGAGAACAAAAAAATATGGGTGGATATACTTAGGGTCAGAAATTGCTGGAAAACGGATAGAGTAAAAATGGATTTTGAGAAAATGGCAAAAAGCTATCTTAAGAAGAAAGATTCAACAAAATTCAATAAAA
>JAEYVS010000015.1 GCA_023429265.1 Bacteroidota bacterium
AGTAAATTGAAATTGAGGTCATATTTTAATAATTTACAAAACCTATACAAAGGAAACCTTCTCAAAAACAATTAATGTCAAATCTCAAAATTTTCTCCGGCAGAGCGTCGGAATATCTTGCGAAAGAAATTGTCAAACATCTCGAAATTCCCCTCGGCAAGGCAGATTTTAAAACCTTCTCGGATGGTGAGCTCTGGATGAAGTACGAAGAAAATATCCGCGGTCAGGATGTTTTCATCGTGCAGTCAACCAATCCTCCTTTCGAAAACCTGATGGAGCTTCTCGTTATGATAGATGCCGCTCGCAGGGCATCAGCAGACAGGATAAATGCAGTAATTCCATATTTCGGTTACGCGCGTCAGGATAGAAAAGATGAACCTCGTGTGGCAATATCTGCAAAGCTTGTTGCCAATATGCTCGTTACAGCCGGTGCGGACAGGATAATAACTATGGATCTGCACGCTCCACAGATACAGGGGTTCTTTGACATTCCTGTCGATCACTTATATTGTTCAAGGGTATTCTTCAAGCACATCAAAAAGAACGGTATCAAAGACCTCGTCGTTGCATCACCGGATGTCGGCGGAATCAAAATGGCTCGGGCATACGCAAAGAAGCTTGAAACAGAGCTTGTCCTCATCGACAAAAGAAGACCAAAGCCGAACGTTGCCGAAGTAATGAATATTATTGGTGAAGTCGAAGGTAAAAATGTTCTTATTGTAGACGACCTCATCGATACAGGCGGTACATTTGTAAATGCTGTTGAAGCATTAAAACAGCGTGGAGCAAAAGATATATTCGGGATATGTACACACGCTATATTGTCCGGAAATGCTGTCGAAAAAATAAATAATTCCAGTATTACTAAGCTTATGATATCTAATAGTTTACCTCTTAATCAGCAGTCACCAAAAATTGAGGTCATTTCTATTGGTAAAATGTTCGCTCAGTCCATACGCAGAACCAATAAAAACGAATCAATAAGTTCCCTTTTTGACACGTATAAGGGATAATTTTACTGAATTGAATCGGTAAAAATATATAGTTATTTTGTTATACTATTGAAAAATTCATAAAACCGGAGATACAATAAAATGGCTGATGTAATAATGCCGAAGATGGGTGAATCCATTACTGAAGGTACAATTTTAACCTGGCATAAAAAGCCCGGCGATAAGATAGAAGTTGATGAAACGATAGTAGAAGTTTCTACTGATAAAGTTGACACGGAAATCCCCTCACCTGAGAGCGGAACGATAACCGAATTACTCTTCAGTGAAGGTGATGTGGTAGAAGTAGGGAAAGTCATAGCAAAAATAGATACCGGAAGTAATGGTACCGCTGAAGTAAAAGAAGATAAAAAAGAAGAGAAGCAAGAAGATAAGCAGGAAACTAAACAAGAAGAGAAACAAGAAACTAAGGAAGCAGAGAAGAAGGAAGAACCGAAACAAGAAGTTAAAGAAGAACCAAAATCGGAAACAAGTAGTGATTCCAAAGAAGAGTCTTCAACTCCAACCGGCAGATTTTATTCTCCTCTCGTAATGAATATTGCAAAGGAAAATGGCATCGGCTTCTCCGAACTTGAATCCATCTCCGGCACCGGAAAAGAAGGCAGAGTTTCTAAAAAAGACATTCTCTATTACCTCGAAAACAGAGGCGCAAAGAAACAAGAATCCAAAACACCTGAGCAAAAACAGGAATCCAAGCCTGAAACAAAAGAAGAGGCAAAACAGGAATCCGGCTCCGAAGCAAAACCGGAGAAAAAGAAACCCGTGCTGCCTAAATTCGAAGTAGATTATGACGAAGAAGGCCTCTCAATAATGGAATTCGATAATATCCGCCAGAAGATGGCTGAGCATATGGTCGCGTCCGTTCATACCTCTCCTCACGTAAACGCTATCGCTGAAGTAGATATGAGCCGCGTGGATAAGATCAGAAAGGAAATGAACAGGGAATTCCCGGATAAAGAAGGGTTCAAAATGTCATATATGCCGTTCATTGCTGAAGCAGTGGTTAAGGCTTTAAAAGATTTCCCTCTCGTAAATGCGATCATTGATGACTCATCCGTACCTTACAAAGCCATTATGAGAAATAAGATAAATCTCGGAATGGCAGTAGCAATGGAGAATGGCGGACTGATAGTTCCTGTTATTCACGATGCAGATGGAAAGAACCTGATCGGTTTATCCCGCAGCATAAACGACCTCGGCAAACGTGCTAGAGTTAAAAAATTATCTCTCGATGAAATACAGGGCGGTACATTCACTATATCAAACTTCGGAGTATTCGGTAATATCATAGGTACTATGATCATTAATCAGCCCCAGGTAGCCATTATGGGTGTAGGTGCTATCAAAAAAAGACCGATGGTGCTAGAAACCGAAGAAGGCGATTTTGTCGTAATTAAGCCAATGATGTATCTGACATTATCTTTTGACCACAGATTAATAGATGGAGCGCTGGGCGGACAGTTCATTATGAGAGTCGCTCATTATCTGGAGAATTACACGAAAGAGTAGTATTTAGTAGTTAAAAGTAATTTCAATATTCTAAAATTTTAGCGATAGCTTATTAAGCTTAACAAGCTATATCAAAGGGGAAAAATACAGGGGATAAGCCTGCATAGACGGGAGTGTCCCCTTTTTTCTTTTTATAAACTTTTTTCGAACTGATTCAATTATACTATAGTATAAAGGAAAATTAACCCAGACATATATGCGAACACCCTTATTCAAACTGACTGTTTTATCAATTTTTGTGCTGTTTTTCTCGGTTAATGCAATCGCCCAGGAAGCAGACACAAAATACTGGATTATATTCAAAGACAAAGGAAACTATAAACCAACCGACAGGATCACTCCCGGCTCAGAAGCCTATGACGTCGGGAAAGCTATCCTCACCGAAAGAGCAATCCAGAGAAGATTGAAAGTCCTTTCCGAGGAAAATCTCATCGACTATTGGGATCTTCCAATCGAAGGAAGATACGTCACAAATATCGAAGCAATGAATATAGATATTATAGCTATGTCCAGGTGGTTGAATGGTGTAAGCGCGTATCTGACCGAAAAACAGGCAGAACAGATTAAAAAGCTCGACTATGTGGATCACCTTCGTCTCGTCAATAAAATGCTCAAACAGGAGATCGAAAGTACTTATGACTCATACTATGAAAGCATTAATTACTTCTATACTCCCCAGGCTGATTCAAATAAATATGACTACGGTCCATCACTGAAACAGAACGTTGCAGTGAATGTACCAAAGCTGCACAATATGGGCGTAACAGGACGTGGTGTCTTGATTGCCAGCTTTGACGACGGGTTCGAATGGAAAACTCACGAAGCTTTAAAAAATTTGAAAATTATTGATGAATATGACTTCATCAATAAAGACAAGAACACTGCCCGCGAAAAAAATCAAAAGCACGAAGACATCTCTACTCAGGGCGGACACGGCACTGCGACTCTATCCTCAATGTCGGGATACTTCCCGGGTAAACTCATTGGACCGGCATTTGATTCCGAAATCATTCTCGCAAAGACAGAATACGTGAAAACAGAGGTACCTATGGAAGAAGACTTCTGGCTGGAAGCAGCCGAATGGTCAGAAGCTTATGGTACGGATATAATTACAAGTTCGCTTATATACAAAGATTATGACGACCCATACGGAAACAATTCCTATGAATACGAGAACTATGACGGTAATACAGCAATCACAACAATAGCAGGCGATCGCGCTGCATATCTTGGAGTTGTGGTGATTAATGCAATGGGTAATTACTACCAGACTGCAATACCTTCTCTAGGCTCAGCGGCTGATGGTGATTCTGTATTTTCAATTGGAGCTGTCACTACTGACGGAAAAATTGCAAGCTTTACCTCTAATGGACCTACAAGCGACGGTAGAATAAAGCCGGATCTTGTCGCTCCCGGCGTAAATGTTTATGTCGCCGCGATGGACAGTAAGTACGAGAATAAATACCGTCACTCAGACGGTACTTCATTTTCAACTCCTATTACTGCAGGTGTTGTGGCTCTCATACTATCCGTTCATCCGGAGCTGACCCCAATGCAGGTACTTGAAGCTTTGAAAAATACAGCTGACAATTCCCGCTCCCCTAATAACATCCTTGGATGGGGTATGGTAAATGCATATGACGCGGCTTTGTATCACGGAATGGTATGGAGCAATGAGCCAATGTACGATCCAACAAGCAAAACTATGTCCACATACCTGGCATCAAAAGATTTGATCGATATGGGAAGCGTGAAGTTTTTCTACAAGGAAGATGGAAACGATGATTTTACCGAAGTATCGCTGAAGCTCGCTAAGCCAATAAATGACGGAAATAACTCAGGGCTGTACAGTGCAATTGTTGAGAATATCCCGATGAATGGTAAGTTCGACTATTATTTCTACGCAAAGACAGTTAGCGGTAAAGATTCTTACTACCCGTACTGGGCAAAGGATACATACACTGCAGGAAAGTAATTAATCGATAGGATTGTAAAAAGGGCTTATGCTGAAAAAGTATAAGCCCTTTTAAATCGTGAATTTATAATGAGCATTTAAAACACGTATTTGAATTATACCTTGCCCCCTCTCCTTACTAAGGAGAGGGGAAGCGAAACCGAAAGGTTGAGCGGGGTGAGGTTGGGGGGTTTACATAAAGACTTTACTAGAACTCTGAATGAATGAAACTACATTGAACATTGAACACTGAACATTGAACACTGAACATTGAAAGCTACCCATACACTTCCCTCTCCCCGGCTTCACATAATATATGACCCACTGTGATATGACCTTCCTGGATCCTCTGTGTATTATTCGATGGTATAACTATCGAGATATCCACCATGTCTAATAAACTTCCCCCATCCCTGCCCAGAAAACCTATAGTGACCATTCCTTTGCTCTTCGCCTTTTCCACTGCTTTCACTACATTAGGCGATGTACCGCTCGTTGAGATAGCCACGAGTATGTCTCCCTCATTTCCCAGCCCCTCCACGTTCCTCGCGAATACATTATCAAACCCAAGATCATTTCCCCCGGCAGTAATATTTGAGGTATCCGTCGTTAGAGCTATTGCTCCAATGGCAGGTCGCTTTATGTCGTGTGACATCCGTATCATGAATTCTGTCGCCAGGTGCTGCGCATCCGCCGCGCTCCCCCCATTCCCGCAAAAAAGTATCTTTTTACCGCTTTTTATCGCGTCCCTCACTGCGTCACACGCCCTGTTTATGTCGTCGCTGCATTCCTCCAGTATCAATCTTTTCGTTTCAGCGCTTTCTGTCAGTGATTCATTTATGAATTTTTGTCTGTCAAACATTATATTTTCTAATTTATTGTTTCTACTATTTTTTTTGCCGTACCCAGAGTCCCCTCGAATACATACCTGCAGCCTCT
>JAEYVS010000017.1 GCA_023429265.1 Bacteroidota bacterium
ATATGCTCACGTACGGTATAAGCTATCTCTTCCAGCTCTTTTCTTTTTTGTTCTTCCATTAAATAAATTATATAGATTTAGTTTGTTCTTTTGAAACTGTTTTTAACTCATCAAGGTGGTTCCGGTACCAATTAACCCCTGCATATTTCTTATTAATGTCGTATATCTCAGGCTGCTTTTCAAGTAAACTGAGAATATCGTTCAGGTCAAAGTCGGGATTATCTTCAAATAGTTCATCATAAACACGCTTTATGAATTCATAATCCTCAGGATAATCGATGGTAAACCTGTGCGACATCGAATAATCCTTTCCGGACTCCCATTCCACATTTCCTATCCTGAATCTCTGCGGGTTTTCCCAGATAAAGGGGGTCGTATGCTCCCTTTCCATTGAGGTTTTAGCTTCATTATACGCAGACTCGAGAACAGGCATCGGAATTACCTCAACATCATTACCGTCGGGATATGTTGCCGGATGCAGATTGCTGACGAAATCAAATCTATCCATATTATCGAGATAAAGCTGTAAAACCCTGTCTATTATTTTTGGATCTATTAGAGGCACATCAGAAGGAATTTTCACGACTATATCAGCTCCATATTCCAGGCCTGTTTTGTAATGTCTGTCGAGTAGGTCAGTCGGGTGACCGCGAAAGCAATTGAAGCCATGCTCATTACAAATAACTTCGACTTCATCGTCAATCTCATCGGTAGTAGTAGCTACCACAATTATTTTTGGAGTTTTCGCGGCGGCTATCCTTTCAACCATTCTCACAAGTAATGGCTTACCTGCAAGCGGCATTGTGACCTTACCCGGAAGCCGTGTAGAGCCTTTACGAGCCTGAACAACAATTACTATATTTCTATCTGTATTCTTATTAATTCTTTCTGTCAATGATACTTAAAGAACTTACCGAAAAATTACTGGGCAGCCGAATAAGTCTTATTAAACGGCACAAAATCTTCCTCGCGGGATTTTTCTTTTACTTCACCATACTCAAGCACCTGCGTACAAACCCGCGCTATATTAACCGCGGAAGCGCCTCCGTTCTGTATTGGAGTCAGCTTTTTCAGCTCCTCAAGCTCAAACGCGGAATGCACTTCTTTTTCAAGGGCGAGCCCTACGTACACAACTGTCGAAAACTTTGTCACAAGAACATCGCAATTTGCAATCATATGATTTGTATTGCCCACTGAATAGACTAAAGCTCCAGGTGCATATTTGTTTATTTCCCTTGTGGCTCTGGGTACGTTTTCATTTGGATGCAACTTAAAAATTATCTGTTTCCCTTTCGCTATCTCTACAACCTTCTTTATGAATTTTTTTCTATTTTCATACTTATAGGTTTCACGAACATCAGAGGTACAGACCAGGACATAATTATTATGAGGAAAATTATTATTAAGGAATTCTTTACAATTATCAAAATTAGGAAGCCCGGTTGCTATAAGCTTGTTTTTGTTAATTCCTTTTTTTTCAAAGAAATCCCTATAGCCTTCAGAAGCCACGCAAAACTTAGTATAAGCATCTGAGAGACCGGTCGTAGATGTACTGGCAAAATATCTAGGTAAACCAAAGTTTTTGGCAAGGTAATATGCAAAATTTTCCGGGTCGGTCATTCCTTCCTGGATGAGCACCATTTTCTTACCAACGGTATTTTTGGGAACCATAAGGTCACTGCAGGTAACGATCAGATCATAATCGTGCGACCTTCCTTCGAAATCATTTTTGAGGTTGTGAGCCCTGAGATAAGCTTCGGTTCGGCGGCGGAATTTGTTTCCCAGGACGGTAAAGTTTAGCAAGCCCATCCTCGCTGCCCACCTTTCTATTCCATCGCAGTAATACGCGGAAAAGTACTTATCATATCCCTCCATATGCTCGGAGATCTGATGGAGCATTGTCGTCTGATTCAGGGAACCACATATGAATAGAATCTTCTTCATAAGCGAATAATGTAGTCTATGGGAATATGCTTAATTTATAATTTATTTTAAATGATCTAATCCGTGGATTAAACCTTTAATACTTAATTAATTACTAATTTAACTCGAATTAACAACAAATCCAATAATATGTAACAAAATAATTAGATATTAAACTTTAAATATAACAGCTAAATTTTCTATAATGTCACAGAATTATTAAATTTTTGTAAGATTTTTGGTGGGGTTATAGGGAGGCTATTTAACCATCAGCATTTTGCGTGTAAAGACATTTCCATCTGCAGCTAAACGGAAGAAGTAAACTCCGGAGGATAGATTTTCCGGGGTGTAAGTTACCTGGTAAGTTCCTGCGGAAAGATTTTGATTTACTAAGTTCGATATTTTCTCTCCAAGCAAATTGTAAATGTTTAATTCAGCTTTAGAATTTTTAGCAATTTTGAATTGGATTATTGTCGAATTATTAAAAGGATTTGGATAATTCTGAAGCAGATCAAATGACTCCGGTATTTCGTTGTTTATGTTTTGTATTCCCACATGTTCATCATCCGGAAAGAAATCATAATTGAAAGTTCTATACCTGTCATGCCCATACATTGGCCACGGAAAATTTTCATGAGATAATTTTATTCCCGGAAAAGTATAAGCGTAGAGTTTTGAACCAGTTACATTATTTGAAGAATATATAATATTTGTAAGGAAAACCATATCTGTTTGACCATCATTGTTAATGTCGTCAAAGAGTATTCCACCTGTTGGAAAACCGCTTGGTCTCAGGGGGGACCATGATAATTCTTCTCCATTCGGATGAAATGCCTTTATAAATCCCGCGTAGTTATTCGGACCACCCAAAGTATCCGAATAACTCTGACCCGCCACTAAATTAAAGTTACTTGATAATTTTCCAATCGAAGGTAGACTGTTAAAATTATAAGTTGAAATAATAGGATTTGGGTATAAAAGATTGCCTTCTTGAGTAAAAATTCGCACTGTATCGAACCAGTTTCCAATAACATGATCTAGGGAATTATCATCACTAAAATCGGCCATTAACATTCCAAAAGTTTCAATATTAGGAAAAATATAGTATCGGTATATAAGATGTGCGTTATAATTATAAGTTGAGACCCTAGTCGTATAATCATTTGCAATTAATGAAGGCGAATAGTTAGAGTTGATTACAAAGAAAGTTGAATCTTTTGTTTTATCTTTATATATAATGCAGGCAGTATTCGACTCATAAAAATAATTGGAATCAGTTTTTATTGGAAATCCCGACAGTATATTTCCATTCATATCATAACCTTCTATCCTCGCCGAGTCATACTGATGTTTCGTGGAATTAAAATATTCTGCCGGAAATAAAATTTCCGCAAAACCGTCTCCATTTAAATCACCCACAGAAAAATTAGTTATGTAAACCGGATAATTCGATACGTTTGGGATAACAGTTACTGGCCATCCAGTTCTTATAACTCCGTTATGCTCAAAAACACCAATAGTATTATCCTTATTAGTTATTATTTCAAGGTCTCCGTCATTATCAATATCGTACAATGCCAATTTGACAGATCTCCAGCTTTGTCCTGAAAAATTAACAGGAAATCCTTCAAGCTCATTTCCATAAAAATCAAATACGGTTAAAATTTTCTCTGTTTTGATCACTGCTTCGAGCATACCATCGTTATTGACATCACCCACCGCGGTATGAATTCTTGTGTTAGAAGGAAATGATTTCGGCCAACCAGGCAGGGTATTCCCCTCATGGTCAATAAGGAAAACCTCTACATTATCCGAATAGCTCCCAATACTAATTAATATTTCCTTGTAACCATCTCCATTAAAATCCGCGACTATTGGAGATGAATCCGGGTTAGCGCAATTAATGGTCGCTGCTACTGTTCTCGGAAAACCCTGCATAGGAATTGGTTGAGTGAAACCCGGTATTGGAAATAAATTAAAAAGTATTAAGATATAAAAGTTTTTCACAAGCCAATCCATTTCTACCATTCTATCATCTATCCCATTCAATCGTACAGGCTGGACCACTGCTTGTTATGGTTAAGCTGGGATAATGATTAGCTGGTGGAGTAGTAACAACATATGAATCAGAATCCTTCAAATTGTCCTTTTGTGCACATAGAGTATAAGTATCATTCGGGATATTGGAAAAAAGGATTTTCCCTGAAAAATTTGTATATCCTTGTTGGGGACTGCTACTACCCTGTATGGTTACAAGCGCATTTTGAACAGGAGTTCCATTGCTATCTCTGACTTCAATAATGAAATTAGCAGCAGTTATGTCAGCACTTGTAATGTTATTCAGACCAAAAATTACAAGTGCTCCTAAAATTAAAAAAATAAAGGTTCTCATTTTAATTTCCATTTTTATTATTTTAAAGAATGCAATAATGTGTTAAAAATATATAATACTGTATTATAGTAAACAGACCTAAAATTGTCAATAGACTTAACAGTTTTTTTATTGTCAAATCAGCTACTTATGAGAATTCCACCGGAAAAATTAGATGAAATAGCTCAGGCAAGTGATATCATTGATGTGGTGTCATCTTATACACGCGTGAAAAAAAGCGGTAAATCATTCCTGGCTTTATGTCCTTTTCACGCGGATAAAAATCCGTCTATGAATGTTTCCCCCGAAAAACAGGTATATCATTGTTTTTCCTGCGGAGCAAGCGGCAATGTATATAAATTCGTGCAGGACTATGAGAAGGTTACATTCGTGGAAGCAGCGCAGATACTTGCCGACCGCGCCGGGATTGAACTGAATTATTCGTGGAGCTCACCAGATACATCAAACGAGGTTTCACTTTTATTCGAGATAAATAAATTCGCCGCTAAATACTTTCATAATAATCTGAAGGAAGCTCCCGGTGTTGAACGGGATTTCATAATGGATTACCTAGCCAAAAGAAAAATAAAACCTGATACAGTGACAAAGTTCGGTGTAGGTTATTCTACAAAGGATTGGCAGGGATTATTTAATTATTTCGCTGAAGACAATACCTTTAAGTCAAAAGATGTTGAAACTGCCGGGCTTATTTTAAAAAAGGAAAGTGACAAGACAAGATTTTATGACAGGTTCAGAGGCAGACTGATGTTTCCAATATTTAATGAAGGCGGGAAAGTAGTAGGGTTTGGTGGGAGGATACTATATGATGACGAAAAAGGTGCTAAATACATTAATTCTCCCGAGTCAAAAATTTACAATAAGAGCAAAATACTATACGGTCTTAACTTTGCAAAGGAAAGCATACGTGCGAATGACTATATCATCCTTGTTGAAGGTTATTTTGATGTAGTATCCCTTTACCAGGCAGGTATCCATAATGTGGTGGCATCGAGCGGTACGGCTCTCACGGAGGACCAGGTAAGGCTGATATCCCGTTACACAAAGAACGTGATACTTTTATTTGACGCGGATTTCGCAGGAGTAAAAGCGGCAAAAAGAGGAATAGAAATTATCCTGGAAGCAGGACTTGACCTGAATATAGTTTCATTGCCTGACGGAGAAGATCCTGATTCAATTGTAAACAGCAAGGGCAAGGACGGATTTTTAAATCACCTCAATAAGAAAAAAACGGTGATACAGTTCGTAGGTGATATCTATACTAATGAAGGCAGACTATCCACTCCTGAGGAAAAGACCGCTTTCATAAAAGAAATTATATCTTACATAAGCAAGATTCCCGACAGCATTAAACGAGCATTCTATGTCAAAGAAATAGCATCACTTTACAATCTGTATGAATCCGATCTCAGAGCAGAACTGGAAAAGGCGATAAAAGAAACAGTACGCGGCACAAAGACAAATAAACCTTTCGTTAATACGACTGCTCCCAGGCGGGATACACCAAAAAATATCAGGAACAAGTCTCTTGACGAAGAAGTATTAAAGATATTCATTAAAGGTAACGAGGAAGCGCTGGAATATGCTGAAAATAACCTCCACATTGAGCATATTACGAATGACCTGATCACCGACATACTGAAATGCTTTCTTGATCAATTAATAGAGGATGGGAAAGTCGATGTGCCAAAAGCTCTCAATATCCTGGAAAATGATGACGCAAAAAACCTTGTCACAAAACTATCCGTAGAAAAATACAGGGTAAGCGAAAGCGATGGAATGGCAAAGAACGCACATTTTACAGGCTATGTAGAAGAAAAAGTCAACCTGAAATATGCAAAAGATGTTCTTAAGAAACTGGAAAAGCGGAAATATGAAATGGACCTGGAGAAACTTCCCAAAACAGAAGAATTTCTTTCGGCACGGCACGAGCTCGCAGTAAAGATAAATCAACTGGAAAGATCATAATCATATCAAAATGAAAAATTTAATTATTTCATTGGTTGTATTGGCTGTTATGCTGATAATGGTAAAATCCCACGCAGAGGATTATTATTCTTCCGCAGACAGCCTTGAAACATATTTAGACAGCCTTCTTATTCCTCCCTATATGGGAGAAAAATTCATCCGTTATATGGAAAAACCCGAAAAAAGGAGAAGGGATGACACTCCTGTAGAGAAAAAGTTTTACGTGCTCGAGGTGTCCACAGATGTGATGGAAGGCGGGATCAGGCGGGCAATGCCTTTTACCTCTATCATTAGAAATGGAGAGGAATACTTTGTTGCATTCGAAGTAGTCACTTCATTTGATACTAAAGAGGAAGTTTTAAAATATGCTGAGGAGAATCACATTATCGACATAGATCTCTCTAATTATGAGGATGTATCTCCTGATAGTAATGATTCAGAGTAACCTACTCTATCCCAAAAACTATTTTTCCCCAGAGGAACATCATTACAGTTATGATTAAGGAGCCGGCAATATTCAGCCATATCCCGGCTCTTATCATATCCTTTACCTTTATCATATCACTTCCAAATACGATCATATTTGCAGGTGTAGCTATCGGCAGCATAAACGCGAACGATGCCACGAACGTGACAGGTATCATTACCAGCAAAGGATCAAGACCAAGAGACTGAGTCATTACCAATATTACAGGGAGAAATATCTGCGCGGAAGCGGTATTTGAAGTAAACTCCGTAAAGAAATTCATAAACGTAGCAAGACAAAGCACCAGTACAAATGGTGGAAGCACTCCAAAGACATTCAATTGATCCGCCATCCATTGAGAAAGCCCGGTCCGTACAAATCCTTCAGCCAGAGCAAAGCCTCCTCCAAAAAGCAATATCACTCCAAAGGGGATTTTGGTCAATGATTTAGTATCCATCACCATCTTTCCTTTTTGGTTTTTAGAGGGGATCAGGAATAAAACTATTGCCATGAATATTGCAACGGTAGCGTCAGTATAGAATCCGGGATTTGGAAGAAGTTGTCCCCACCCGGGAAGCATAAGTTCCCCTATCATAAGGTCCGCCCTTGTAAACCATAAAACAGCCGTCAAAATAAAAACAGAAAGAACTATCATTTCTTCGTAATTTATCTTACCAAGCTGTTTATATTCGTCTTTTAGTAATGACGGGTCCAGAGATGCATAGCTGCTCTTTCCTACAAACATTTTTTTTAATATGAAGTATGCGGCGGCAAAAAGTATAAGAGCACTGGGTAGTCCGAATATGAACCAGGTACTGAAATTTACTGTATCATCTCCCGGAA
Organism: Bacteroidota bacterium; assembly: GCA_023429265.1. Classification (GTDB taxonomy): domain Bacteria; phylum Bacteroidota; class Ignavibacteria; order Tepidaquicellales; family Tepidaquicellaceae; genus JAEYVS01. The sequence goes on from JAEYVS010000017.1 coordinate 7,590, forward strand.
AAGCCTTAATATAATTACTAAGAAAGATCAGGTTTGGCGGGCTTCCGACTAATGTTGCTGTACCTCCGATGGACGATGCATATGCAATCCCAAGAAGCAGGGCTATAGAAAATTTTGCAGGCTGTCCGGCTTGCTTATTGACCTCATATACTACTGCCAATGTAGTCGGAAGCATCATCATAACTGTGGCTGTATTCGATATCCACATAGAAAGGAAGAAGGATGCGAACATAAAGCTCATCAATATCTTTCCCGGGTTATTCCCTACTGACATTATTATCCTAAGCGCTATCCTCTTATGCAGATTCCATTTCTCCATAGCTATGGCAATGATAAAACCGCCTATGAAAAGAAAAATAACCTGATTCATATAATATGGAGCAATGTCGTTTGTGTTCATTATTCCGAAAAGCGGGAAAAGAACAAACGGCAGAATAGCCGTAACAGCTATTGGAATGGCTTCCAAAACCCACCATACCGCCATCCACATTGCTATGGCAAACATAGCGGTTAGTTCAGGTTTAGATGGATCTATCTCTACAAATAGCATTATAAGCAAAGCAATGAATGGACCCAGTGCAATTTTGAATACACTTACCCACGGATCATTTGAATGACGTGTGAAATAGTTTTTTAAACGGGAATATGTAATCATATGGAATAGTTATACCGTGTAAAGTATGTCCTTTTATCCTCAATAAAAATGTGTAATCAAATTCAGGACATAAAAAAACCTGCCTTAAGCAGGTTTTTAAAACCAAATAGTTTTAAAATCCAAAGTATATTTTCGTTCCCAGGGAAATATTATTAAATCCTGGAGTATTTTGAAAAGCGAGATTACTTTCATTGACCGTATTGTTATTGTAAAACCGCGTGTAATTTATCTCGACATCTGTTTTTAGATTACCAAATAATTCTAAAGTAGTACCTGCTCCAAATCTGAAACCAGTCATCCAGGTTGAACCGGAATAGCTATCCATTTTTACCCTGTATGATCCGTATTGATAATAATAGTTATTATAGATCTCATAATCTCTTACAAGATCCACAGATTCGCGAACGAATTGAATTCCATATCCTCCTGTTACAAAAAATGGCGTAGTTTCTTTCCCTAAGGGATAAAATTTCATTGATGCAATTATTGGGACAGCTACCATCCTTGAATTATCAAAATGCTCTACATATGGTGTGGTTCCTTGTGTCCCAATAGTATGTCCCTTTTCTTCAATATATCCGTTAGTGTGCATTGATAATCCCGCCTCCAACTCAACAGATAAATTACCGATAAGATTAATGCCTCCAATAAGGTTAAATTCCAATGGATTCAATGAATTAGTTTCCCTGTCGTTATTATAGTTGTATTCATCATCATAATAGTAATTGCTTCGGTCATTGTACGGGTCATAAGAATTGGCAAACCTAATTCCAAACCTTCTTCCAAATTCCCCTCCAAAATATGTTGAAAGCTTTGTACCAAGCCCGATGTAAAAATCGTTGTTGTCCTTCTTCAGTTGCTGTCCTGTTGATGGAACCACTGAACTAATAAGGATCACACACGTTAAAAGTATCAATGAGATTTTGCTCATAATCTCTTATTTTTATTGTTGTCTTTTACTTTCTTTACTCTAAATACAACATTTAGTAGCGTATAGTGTTCCTTTCATATTAATAATTAACGATGATTTTGAAAAGGTAAAAGGAATTTTAATTTTGAATAAAAGATATATAAACACCAAAATTGAAATATGGGCAGTAAGTTAATTACCGGGACTTTCAAAACGAATTTAACGGAATGCAAATTAATTAATGCCTCTTAACTATACGCATTTCAGCATATAGTAGGGTAAGAAATAGCAATTAAATGTTGTAGATGTTCCCTACAACATTTTGATTAATGTGTAAATTTTTATAATTTTTACTATTTTATCTTAATTAAAAAATTCTTATAATCATAATAATTCTGGCAAAGAAATTTAAAAAAATTGGAAAACTCAAAACTCATTCCTCTTCTTCAATCACTTGATAAAGAGGAATTCAAATCATTTGGACGATTTGTAAAGTCCAAGGTCTACAACCCCAACAAAAATCTTATTAAGCTTTATGAAGAGTTAAAAAAATACTATCCTTCATTTAAGCCAAAGAACGTTGAGCAGGAAAAGGTCTATTCAAGGATCTTTCCGGGAAAGCCTTTCCACATCGGCATAATGAGAAATCTCATTTCCGACATGATGCAGCTCGTAAAAGATTTTTTTGTGTATATGGAATTTACCAAAGATTCTTTCAGGCAGAAAAAATACCTCCTGAGCGAGTTAAACCGAAAAGATCTGTACAAATTCTTTGAGAAAGAATATCTTCTCGCAGGAAATGAGTATAAAAGAAAAAAGCTTCTTGACGAAAAGCTTGAACTCGATATGTACAATATATACGGAGTAAGAGCAGACTATCTTAAAAAGAACCTTCCTGAATCAGAAGCCGGGCAGTATTACGATGTGCTTTCCTCACGTATGGATAATCTTGCCAACTTCATTATCGTCACCGCGCTTAAAGACTATTTCAAGCTTATGGGCGGAAAATCCAAGGCAAACTTTAAGGAAAATTTAATCCTGAAAGATGAGCTCATTTCGCACATTGATTCTAATAGCAGCAAATACTTCAAGATCCCGGTAATCGACATCCTGTATCATTTTATTAAACTACGGGAAAAAGAATCCGACGATAAATTATTCAAGACTGTAAAAAAGAAAATCTATGATGCAGAAGGAAAATTATCTAAAACAGACCTGAGGGAATTTTTCATCGAGCTAGGGGATTTCTGCAGCAGACAGGCGGCGATGGGCCGGAATAACTTCGTCGAGGAGCTATTTGAACTTGAGAAGGAAATGCTTGCAAGCGGAATTTACTATGAAGACGATGGTAAGCTTTCGGCAGCTTCTTACAATAAAATTGCGACTGCAGCATTTAATGCAAAAAATTTCGACTGGGCAGAAAAGTTTTTATTTGATTACAAAGATAAGCTTCGAAGACCCGAAAAGATAAATGCTTACAATTTTAACCTGGGAGCAAAATTCTACGCCCAGGGTGCTCTTACAAAAGACAATGCCGAACGAAATTATGCTTATGAAAATGCACTGAACCTTTTTTCAATGGTAAAGATCGATAATTATGACTTAGAAACCAGGATCAAGGGCTTGCAGATAAGGATTTACTTCGAAATGGATGAAATGTCCCGAACTACATTCCTTGCTGACACATTAAAGCATTACCTGAAGAGAAATAAAACCATGCCTAAAGATATAAAGGAGAGATATAGAAACTTCGCCGATTATGTCCTGATGCTGATAAAACTAAAAGCCGGATCCGAAACTGTTAACATTAAGGATTATAAAAAATCCTTAAATGATGAAAATAACGTGGAAAATAAAGACTGGCTGGTGAAGCAGGGAGAAAAATTTTCTAAGTAGATAATGCTAAAGATTGAATAGAAGTATTCCTGCAATGCCCGAAAGTATTATTAAGTATAAAGATCTCACCTTTACGGAGAAAAGCAGGGCAAAGGATACAAATAGCAGTCCACAGGTAATGTAATCCGTAACTGCTTCAAATGACAAAAGATACGCTGTCGCAATTATAGCTCCGATTGCGGCAGCATTAGCGCCTTTAATTAAGCTCTTAACGTAAAAGTTGGAGCTTATTTTTTTCATAAACGGCGCTATCAAAACTACTATGATAAATGTCGGAAGAAATATTGCCGTGGTACATACAATTGCCCCTAAAACACCTTCCGTGAGATAACCTATAAATGTCGAAGTAATCACCACCGGACCGGGTGTTATCTGCCCAAATGCAAGTCCGTCAATAAACTCTTTTGATGTAATGTAACCGTAATTAACAACTACCTCCTGATTCAATACTCCCACTATGACAAACCCGCTCCCATAGGTCAGCGCTCCTACTTTCATAAAGAGCAAAGCCATTTCAATCAAACGAGAATTGACAAAAACTTTTAACATCGAATATGATTCATTTATTGATATCAATATGGAATACAGCATTCCCGGAAGCAGTACAAAAAATCCATTCAAATTCCTTCCCGCCTTATCCTTTATGTAATAATAAATCAGGCTTACTATACCCGAACATAAAATCACGTACATTATGGGAAATTTTAAAAAGGCAGTGAGAATTATAGCAGCAGAAAACAAAACATACAGAAATATGTCTTTCTTGAAAACCCTCGACGATAGCTGGATGCCTGAATATAGTATGATGGAAATTATTACCGGGCTTATTCCGTAAAGCATCGCGGTAATGTACCAGGTATCTTTGAACTGCTGATAAAATACGGAAAACAAAAGCACCAATAAAAAAGAAGGGAGCACCAGTCCGAAACCTCCGGCGATTGCGCCCGCCAATCCTGCCCTGAAATAACTTATGTAAATGCAGACCTGGAAAGCTATCGGTCCCGGAGCTACCTGGGAATATCCGAAATAATTTTCAAACTCTTCTTCACTTACCCACTTCTTTCGCTCGACAAGGTCATTGCGCATATTCGCAATGATAGCGATAGGACCGCCAAAGCAGGTCGAACCAAGGTAAAGGTAATATTTTAATATTTCAAAAACTTTCAATCACACATTGTATTAAATAAAAAAAGCATTCCTTAAATTAAAGGAATGCTTTAGCAATTAAAAGAAAAAATTAATTATACTCTATTTGCTGCCTATGTAGAAGCATACACCTCCGAAAAAAGTGAGAGAGCTAATACTGCGGCTGTTTGCAAGCAGCGGATTTACACCCGGAGCGCTTCCGTCCATAAGGTATATTTCACCTTCCACGTTAGCTTCCTTTACTTCTTTTCCTATGAGATTATTCATTTGAAACCTTGTCCCAACATTAAAGCCAACCGGTGACCTTTCTATTCTGTAATTGTACCCTACGTTTAAACCCAGTCCCCATCTAACATTCGATTTCATTGTATATGATATCTCATTATTTGCAGCCTCTCCTCCGGGCACATTGTATGTGAGAGTCTCATTAGCCCGTCCAAAAATAAAGCTCATCATAATATCTAATCCGAAATTAAATGATGATAGGTTTTTCTTATCTGTGTATTGAGCTATTTCAAACCCTAAAGCAGCGTAAGGCATTCTAAGAACGACTTCGCTGGTTCCAGTAGTATCTACAGGCACATAAGTTGACTGCCCCGTGAATCCTGTGTTTGGCCAGCCTGCAGGAATCTTGCCGTCAGGATTGTGAGCTACTCCTTCTCTGTCACCGGTAAACTGTGAATAGCCTAAAGTGAAATACGGCCTCAACTGGGCCATCTTGTAGGACTGTACTCCCAGTTTAACGGTAAAATTTCCGTTGTACCCTGTACTGGTTCCGTAATTACTAAAATCCCAGAAACCTGTCGCGTCGCCTTTTAGATCCATCAAAGGCAATCCGTAACCGGCATTTACTTCGATCATTATTCCCGGTTTTTTCTTGGTCGTCTTAATAACCTGCGCATCTACTGCTTGCGAGATCAAGAGAAATGAAAGAATGGAAAAAAGAAATAGTTTGAGTGTTTTCATGATTACCCCTTTAAAATAGTATAATTAGATTTAAAAAAATTTTTCAGTTTTCGTAATTTGACAAAAATACTACCCTGTCAAATACTAGTATGGGGAGATAAATTTTTTTAATCCGGCTGTTCCCGTATACTTTGGAGTTAGAGCAGCCCAATCAAGGGGATGTTACTTCCGGTTTCAATATATTTATGTAAAATCAAATTGTCAAGAGAGAATCTAAGCTTAAATGCTTAATTTTCGGAGGGAACTTAGCGATTTTACTAAGGCTGAAAATGCTCTGAATACTGAGCATTTTCAGCTATGATATTAAAAAAATCTACTTTTCGGGGTTAGTTAAAGCTTTTTGATACTCTTCCTGGATATAACTTTTCAAAAATCCGGAATCAGGATACACTTTCATTCCTTCATCGAGTAGTTGTTTAGCTTTCTCTGTGTCTCCATCATCACCTCTTTTTAAAAGAGATAACACATTATAACCAATTGCCCAGTCGTGTCCCCAATCAGGAAAAAGCTCATTTTCCGGTTTAGTGGTCTCGAATAATACATCCGACTGGTCGAGAAGATCTATCGCTTTTCCGGCTCCGCCACCAAATGATGCGGGGGTCCAATATGCAGCAATACCTTTTACCAGGTAATATCTCGGATTCTTCTCACCATATTGTCTCGCCTTGGGCTCTGTATTCATATCCACATCAATGATGTCATTCATCTGATCCTGTTCGTATGTCCATCGGCTGAAATTCAGGAACATCTTTAAAACATATGCGTCTGAGAAATCACTTTTCTTACTTATAACTCCTTCTATTCTATCCAGACCTGCTTCATTATATTCTTTCATCTTTTCAATTGCGCCAGCTTCCTGTGTAGTCATTTCGCTGACACCGATCATATAGTCACATAAAGCGATATAATAATTAACGAGCCATTCATCTTTTTGAAGCTGAAGAATGCGCTCAAATTGTCCTCTCACCTTTATCACTTCGCTTTTATCCATCGTATTCATTGCGCCTTTCAGGTTTGCCTTCGCATCCAGAATCGCATCGCTGAAATCATCTGCTTTCGCTGAATTGCTGTAAATCACCAGCAGAAGTGAACAAACAACACCAACTAATAATTTTTTCATTTTTATTCTCCTGCCCTTGCAGGGCTTTGATTTATATTATTAAACTTTTAGAATGACATCCCAACGCCAAAATATATGGTTCTTTCGTTTGTGGATACAACAGGTATTTGTTGTGAATAATCGAAGTTATATGTATATGTAAATAAATTCTGCTCATCGAATACATTATTTAATGCAACAAACGCGACAGCAAATCTGTCCAGAATACTAAATACATATTGAACATTCATATCCACCCTTTTATATGTAGGAAATCTGCCGCTGTTATTTTCGGAATATGTAGGGATGTACGCATTTTGCACAGGATCATAAGTGCTTCCTATCACAGGAGTGTATGGTCTTCCGGTGCTGAGTCTTAATGTTGCACCTGCTGTCAGATCGCTGGTTATGTTATAGGAACCAACTAACGACATTGTATGAGTTACATCATAATTTGCTGATGTCTCTACAAGATCATTATATTGCCTTCTTTTTGAATCAACATAGGAGTAAGATAACCAGCCTGTGAATTTCCTTTCGAATCGCTTCTTGAAAAAGAAATCAATTCCCTTTGCAGAGCCTTCCCCGGTATTATTGTACCTGTTAAATCCGCCAACCGTGTCCAAAGCTACAAGACTAGTATAATCCTTATAATATCCTTCAAGCCTTACAATAAAGTCTCCTTCATCATTATACTCATAGCCCAGGATGTAATGAATTGCTTCTTCGGGACCCAGTTCATTATTGTTTCCGTTTATGTTATTTCCGAGTGATGTGTATTGGTGATAAATTCCGGTAGCTCCTTTTATGTAATCTCTTTCTGAAAGCCTGTACACAACTGAGAGCCGTGGATCCAGGCTGAATTTCTTTGAAAGTGTATTATAATCACTTCTTAGCCCTGTTATTGCATAAAAATTCTCGATCATCTTCAGCTTAGTTTCAGCATATGCGCCTATCCTGCCGGAATGCAGAGCGCTCGAATAATTTACTGTTGGAGCGCCTTCTCGTATATTGTATGAAAATCTGGGCGCAACACCGCTCCCTTTATACTCATTGTATTCATATTCCGCCCCGGTCTTAAAATCTATCGTACTATTGATCGGAGTAGTGTAATCGGCTCTTACTTTTCCATAGGATGAAATGTCGTTGTTATTCAATACACCAAAACCAATATCCGAATTATACCTGCTGTAGGATGTGCTTATTTCAAACAAGCTCGTACTCGATAAATTTGTAGAATACTTCAGATTTCCGAATATGCTGTTTGATTTGGAATTAAAATATCCATTGTATGTCGGACTCGTTGTGAATATACCTACCTTATCCTGTGAATAATTGCCATATAATTTTAAAATAGAGTTATCATCCGTCTTGTAAGTGATCGTCCCACCAAGCCCCTGCGTTTCTGGTATTGGATTATAGTCATCTGCTTGTCCGTGAAGCTCAAGGAATGGCTTCAAATAGGAAACGGTCCCCTGGAACGTCGCTCCCAGCTTACTATCATCCGAGCGGTATGAACCTGCCAGGCTGCTGAGCCCTGCACCGACTACAGCAAACATTCCGGTAGTCCTAGGCATGTCATAGCTCTGAAGGTCTAACACCGCCGAAAGCACGTTGCCGAACTGCGCTGAAAAGCCCCCGCTGGTAAAATTTATTCCCTTAAGTCCCCACGGGTTGACCGTTGAGTATGAGGATGTGTTCGATGCATTATCAAATATAAACGGATTATAAAGTGAAGCCTGATCGAGAATGGTTAGTACTTCGCCCGGGTCACCTCCTCTCACGGCAATTCGGCTTCCTTCGTCCACCTGGTTAGAACCGGGAAAGGTTGTTATCGCGCGGTAAAGGTCTGCATCCGCACCGGGTATCCTCACAATTTCAAGCGGTGTAAGGGTCATCTTGGAATTCTCTCCGGTGATAAATGAACTGGCTGTTACCACTATCTCATCGGTAGTGACCTCCTTTGAAACAACGATATTCAGCTCGGTTTGCTGACCTTCTTCTATGCTGATAGCAATCGCCTGATCAGAGTATCCGACCGAAGTGATAAGAAGACTGAATTCTCCCGTCTTCTTAGTTTCGAACTCATATTTACCTTCTTTGTCGGATGTCGCTCCATCGATAGTACCCTCGAGAACAAGGTTTGCCCCTTCTATGGGAGCGCCGTTTTTGTCTTTCACCGTTCCGTATATCCGCGCTTTTTCCTGGGCAATTAAGCTCCCTGAGTAAATAATGAATACCCCGCAAATTAGTATAAATACTTTCGCCATTAATTTAATTTAAAATTTTAATTTATCGATTTCCTTAGCTATATTAACGTCCTTATCGGTAATACCGTTCTCTGAATGAGTGGAAAAAGACATCTCCACTTCAGCATATTTTAAAGTTAGCCAATCCGGGTGATGATCGAACTGCTGGCATAAAGCTCCAATGGCAGTTACTAGCCCCAATGTCTGAGGGAACCCGTCTGTTTTAATGTGTTTTTTGATGGAACCTCCATCCCTCTCCCAGTCTGCAAGACCGGAAAGAGCTTCTGTAATTTGTTCGTCAGTCAGTTTTGCCATTATTTCGCTTCTTTATTATTTTTTATAATTGATTCGAGATTTAGTATGTAAGCCTCAAAGGCTTTATGTCCTTTATTTGTAATATTATACACAGACTGCGGTTTCCTGTCTACGAAATTCTTTTTCACTTTTATATACCCCGCATCTTCCAGTTTTTTGAGATGTACGCTGAGATTACCGTCCGTTGCATTTGTCTTTTCACGAATGAATTTAAAGTCTGCTTCCTCCACGCTTATCAGCACCGCCATTATTGCAGTACGAATACGCGAGTGGAGCACCTCATCTATTTTCTGATAATCAAATTCGCTCATTCTTACTAATTAAGTACTTTTAACTACACTTAAACTTTCGTCTGATAGTTCTTTTTTCCACCTATAATACAAAACAATCCCCGGAACTATTGAGAATAAACTGAGCATTATACCGTAAGCAAGTATTACATCAATTCCATTCAAATAGAATAATATCCCTGAGCCTACCCACCATCCGATAGCTACTACGAGTATAAACCCGGACTTCTGAAGTCTTGAGCTGATATAATTTGCTCCTCCCGCTACTGCCGCAATGACCGGACAGATCGCGTCATAAGGAATGACCTTTGCGGGTATCCCTACAAAGGCTATTACAGCCATAGTTATTCCTGCTCCTACCCAGG
>JAEYVS010000062.1 GCA_023429265.1 Bacteroidota bacterium
TATAAAAGCTGTTCTCACCGTCAAGCACTCCGAGGACAATGCTGTCTCTTTTTCCATCGCTTTCACTGTTATAGACATATTCATCACGGTTTAGTTTGAACTGGAATTGCCTGTTCTCGCCAATGAGCGATGTATCGAGTTCGATCTTAAAGTTTCTTTTCATTCTCTGAAGAAAACTATCCACTAACCTATTGATTGCAGATTCAACTTCACGGTAGTACTTCAAATAACTCTCATCGACAAAAGAAATGCCGGAGTTTGACTTCTCTATTTCCTTGCCACCATATTTGATGGAGACTGTAGTTCCACCCCTGTCCATTATTCCTTCTTCCGTATATGTACTTATTTGAGAAAAGTTATTCTTTTTGAACTGTTCGTAAAGGCTTTTCAAATCTGTCTCGGAAAATTTCATATAAACTTTATTCCGCGCCCCTGCATTGAAAAACTCGACATAACTACTGTCTATTGAGAGAAATATGGTCTTTCCATATGGAGCCATTCCGCCGTTTTCGGAATACCTAACTACCATATCCTTTGGATATTCATCCTGCATTTTTTCTCCGCAGGACTGCAGCGAGAGAATACCTGCCATTAGAATAAAAGCTCGAAAGTATTTTTTCATTTCCATTTTGCCAATATGATTCCTGATACGATAAATCCGGCAATATGATACCCGGAAGTAACGAGAGTTAAAGTAAGTGATCTGCCTGCATAGAGATTATTTATTGCTGTTGTTGTTAATACGAAACCCACTCCGGCAATAGCGCCGACAAACATACCGCCAAGCAGTGTATTGGTGTTAATAAGAATGACCAGTACCGCGAGTATAAACACTATAATTAGAATGCCTATGAATGTGGAAATGTAAACAACAGGAGATGACTGTATGTCTTCGGGTTTGAGGTCTAAAGCGGCTATCCACTGTTTTGCAAAAAGCAGAGGGGAGTACCACAAAGCGCCAATGAGAAAATACGCAACCGCAGATACAAATACTGCCGGAAGGTATAACTGCGAGAATATAGTATCCATAAAAATTTTTATGGTAAATTATACATTCCCGCAGAAAAATAATATTATATATTTTGTGGGTATTTCTTATTTCCAGAGGATCTTTTCACCCTCACGGTATATGTAAAGTGTCTGTGTGTCTTTGCCGATATTCACTATACCGTCGCCCTGGGCAAATATTTTAGTTCCGGGCTCGGTGGTAATCTCTTTATTGAGCATTGTAAAGTACATATAGTGCTGACCGGGATATAACGAGACTGTAACGGTCTTGTTCCAGCCATCTTTGGCACTCATATATACAAAATCACCAATATTAAAATTAACAATCTTGTCCACCTCCATTATGTTTTCATCGATAGTAATGGTCACTTCCTTCTTCAACATATCCAGCTCAGCTCCCACAATTCTTCTTATTTCATTCTCTACTGCGGCGAATTCATCTCTCCACTCTTCCACGACGAATGTCATACCTGCATCTACTTTTTCGTAGCTTTTCCCATCTGCATATACACTGATGGTGGTACCGCCCCTGTCATAGACTTCCTCGCGGAAGGTTTCGACATCTTCAAAATCATTATTATTAATGATGGTATATAATTTATTGAGGTCTGAATTGCTGACTTTGAAATATATTTTCGTTTCAGCATCGTCTTGCCAGATGTCTGCGTATGAGCTGTCTTTTGAAATAAAATATTCCGCTCCCTGTCTTGACATTCCGCCTCCGTCACGCATAATAACTCGAAAGTCTTTAGGAGCACTGTCAGCAAAGATTTCCTGTGTAAATGCTAAGCCGGTAATTAAAGCTGATAAAATGATAAGTGTTTTCATAATGGTTTCTAATTTCTAAACTTACCTTTTTACTTTGATATGCCCCGAAAAGTTCAAAATAAAACCCCGGAATGACCGGGGTTTTGAGCTAATTCATTGAAACTTCAATGATTAATATCTCCGTCTCCTGCTCGAGGATTTTGATGTTTACCGTATCCGTATCGTAAATACCCATTGCATCACGCCTGTCCAGCTTATCGCCTTCCACCTCGATAGTACCCTCGATAACAAAAACATACGCGCCGTTTCCGGGAGTATGGATATCATATGTGAATTCCTTCCCGGGCTCGAACTTTCCCATCGAGAAGTAAGCGTCCTGGTTTATCCACATAGATTCTTTTGAATCCTTATCCGGTGAAATGAGCGTTTGGAGCTTATCTCTTTTCCCTTCAGGGCTGAATGACATCTGATCATAACGAGGCTCAATGTCCCTTTCGCGCGGGAATACCCAAATCTGGAGAAGCTCTACTTTCTCGTCCTTCGATGGATTGATCTCAGAATGTGTCACGCCTGATCCGGCAGACATAACCTGTATCTCGTTTTCTTTTATTAAGCCGTTGGAGCCCATACTGTCTTTGTGCTGCAGCTGTCCTTTTAGAATGATTGTTACTATCTCCATATTATCGTGGGGATGCATCCCGAATCCCATATCCGGATCTACGGTATCGTCATTTAATACTCTCAGTACACCAAACCTTATTCTCTCAGGATTATGCCAGCTGGCGAAGCTGAAGCTGTGATAAGTATTAAGCCATCCGTGATCTACGTGACCCCTGCTGTCTGCTTTATGAATTACTTTTTGCATTAGATTATTGATTTAAAGTTAGAATTAGTATCATATACAAATATAATAAAAGTTACGGATTGAAAAAATTTTGTGAAACGGTTTCTCAGAAAAAAGTTAAGTATTGTATTTTCATATTGAATACCGCTGTTGTATTATTAGCTATTTAAAAAAAATATGTGAACGGTCTGATATCCAGAGTTGTAAATACAACAACTTGCTAAGAGAACATAAAATTGATAAATTTTTTGAGCTCTCCTGAAAAGTGTGATTATAAACTATAATTGCGAACGTGGTAGAATAAAATGAACTAAATTAATCTTTACAAAGATAGGGAATGCTCTATTCTATAGAAATGCAAAAAGAAATGTATAGCGCAATTTTTTGTCCACGAGCTAAAGCTAGTGGCAATTCATACAACATTCAAAGAGTCTTTCCCAATAAGAAACCCCCGGAAAAACAAACCCGGGGGTTAGGGAGATAAAAAAGTAGTGAATAACTCGGAGAAGTCACTTCACTAACAATTTACAAAATTATTTTACTAATACCATTCTCATAGTATTTACAAATTCATCCGTCTGCAGTCTGTAGAAGTACACACCGCTCGGGAGACTTCCCGCATTGAATGTGAATTCATACGAAGCGGCAGTCAGATTTCCATCCACCAGTCTGGCGATTTCCCTTCCTGACATATCGTATATCTTCAGGGTCACAAAAGAAGCCTTCGGAATATCGAATTTAATCTTAGTGGAAGGATTAAACGGATTAGGGTAATTATTAAAGAGCTTGTATTCTTTAGGTATCACTCCTGCAATGGTATTTATTCCTACGCCCAGCGTGGTGAAATTCCATATATCAGAATATGCACCTGTGCCCGCGGAGTTCGTTCCGCTGACTCTCCAGTAGTATTTGGTATCGTCATCGAGTACGCCGGATGCCACCTGGTATTCCGCAAGGGTCACACCGGTTTCGTTGATCAGTGTAGTCGCGAATGTGGAGTCTTCCGACAACTGTACAGTGTATGAATTTGCCGATGCAAGACTATCCCACTCGAGCAGAGGTGTAAATGACTGTCCTACTGAATTATTCAGAGGCGAAGTCAATACAGGCGCTGACGGTGGAAGCACGGCTGTAGTGAAATTCCAGACGACGGAGAAATTACCCGAACCGCCCGCGCTGGAAGCATTCACTCTCCAGTAGTATTTAATGCTATTAGCCAGTACACCGGACGGCACCGTAAATTGTGATACATTCACTCCGGCTGTATCCAATACAACGTTATTAAACGCAGTATCTGATGCAATCACCAGTCTGAACGTCTCCGCAAAGCTTACAGAATCCCAATCCATTGTTGGCGTTAATTCAATGCCGGTGGAGTTATTTGCCGGAGCCACAAGAACCGGAGCTGCCGGAGCATTTACTATCGTAGTGAATGACCACACAGCAGAGTAACTGCCCGAGCCATTAATATTCTTCGCGAGAACTCTCCAGTAGTACTGGGTGAATGTATTTAAACCTGAAACGGTTTCTGTCGTGTCAGTGACCGTGGAGTCGTTTAAAACAAGATTTGTAAACCCTGCATCCGTTGCAACCTGTACGCGATAGTTTGTTGCATACTGTACGCCATTCCAGGTAAGGTCAGTAGTAAGCGACTGCCCTGTTGCTCCATTGGATGGAGATACGAGTGACGGTACAGCGGGCACCGGTACGATGGTTGTAAACTTAAACCAGGTAGAGTACGAGCCATAGCCAATTTCATTCTTTGCCCTGACTCTCCAGTAGTAATCTGTGATGTTATTTAGTCCATTCACGATGGTTGTAGTGTCCGTAATTGTTGAATCAACGAATAAATTAGCCATCGAAGATGTATCGGTTACCAGTTCAAACCAGTAATTAGAGATAGTTCTTTCGTCAGTTTCTGCACCTGATCGTAAAAGCTTATCCTTCTGTTCCTCTATCCCGATCACCGGCCGGGTTTGATCACTAGTAGGCAGCCAGTTGAATGTCAGATTCACAGGCTGGTTTACAGCGTTGTTCGATGGACTTACCAATGCAATCGTAAATGGAGGTCCGATAGTCTTAAAATCATATATTGAAGAGAACTCTCCGTTACCGCCCGCGCTCTTACCCCTTACTCTCCACCAATATCTTGTTAGTGGAGTAAGCCCGGTAACATTTTTGTTTGTCACTGCGAGGGTTGAATCATTTACAACGATAGAACTGAATAATGAATCTGATGCAATCTGTATATGATATGTCAATGCGCCGGGAACTGAATTCCAGCTAAAGTTAAGATTAACCTGCTGTCCTATGGAGCCGTCAGCGGGAGAAACCAGCGAAGGCGGACCGACCTGTGTAGTGAAATTAAATGTGTTTGAGTATCCGCTGTTCGCAAGAGTATTTTGTCCCCTTACTCTCCAGTGATACTGAGTATTATGGTTTAAGCCCGAAATATTTACATTAGAGGCTGCCACCGTAGTATCTTTTATTATTGAAGCGAAGCCTGCATCCGTAGCAACCTGCACCCGGTAGCTCTGAGTGTGGGCTGCGTCATTCCAGTCTAAAGAAGCTGATACAGTTACAGCACCTGCGCCGTTAGAAGGGCTAACCAATGTTGGTTTTACAGGTACCGCGCCAAGATTGAGCATTTCATTAACAGTTACTACCCCTACACCGTTATAGCCCCCTGTCGACATTACATAGAGACTATCACCTTTCTGAAAGCTGGCAAGATTGCTTATATTACTAACTGCCGTAGGTTTATTGGGACCGGCCAGCCAGGTATTATTACTAAAATCGAAAACGTAGGTACCATTTAACACGCTTGTACCGGCTCCGTTTGGATCACCGCCTGTAAACAGGGCATATTGCTTATTCAGTGTAGCCCCTGAATTTGTGTTAAGGTCAACAGATGTGCCGCCGTGTCTTCCTAAAGTGTAAGGAACATCAGGACCTGCCACCCAGGTGATTAAAGCCGGATTATTTTCGTCTATTGTACCTACCCTGGTTTGTTTAAGCGAAGATGCGAGTGTCTGTGAATATCCACCTGTAACAACGATCTTATTTCCGACAATGGCGCCTCTTAAGCCTGCAGATGAAGTTCCTGTCATTGCTGTTCCTGATGTCCAGGTATTAGTTACGGTGTTATATACCTGCACGAGATTTACATCGGCAGAGCCTGAATAGCCTCCCATAACATAGATATGATCTCCTCTTACACCTATTGCGTGGTCACCCACAGCCTGCGGAAGAACTGCGCCGGTGCTCCAGGTATTTGTAGGAATGTCATATATAGCAAGCTGGTTGGTCGGAGAGAAAGAGCCTGTGTAACCTCCGGGCACATATATCTTATTGCCTACTGTGACAGCAGAGAGCTGTCCTCTCGATGTAGGAATAGGCGCAAGGTCCTGCCATACGCCGGTTATGGTATTATATCTTGATAGTAAAGTTGTATTAGCAAAAGCTGCGTCGTATCCAGTAACTGCATATACGAATCCCGTATCGTTAGGGTATGTTCCTGACCTGTAAAATGCCAGTCCGTGAGCCCATCTTCCGGCTGTCATAACGGTCTGCCCTGTCCACCCGTTAGTACTGACAGTATCTAAGACGTTGATCGTTGTCCTGAGAGTATCGTTAGTTCTGTCCTGATCAGTGCCGAGCTGTGAGATCATAGTAACATTATAAACTCCCGCTGTAGACGGTGTCCAGTTATCGAATGTCACCTGTGTGGAAGCTCCGGAGTTTAATGTCGGCACATTCTTAGTGCTTGAATAACCTCCCGGAGAAATTGTCATAGTAACCGGGAAAGCATTTGCATTAGTTCCAACGTTGGTAAATGTTCCTTTGGGAGCATTTACTGTTGTGCCGGTATATGAGGGCATATCAATTGAAGTTGACTTTATATCGTTAGCGGGCGGTGTACCTATCGCAACATCATCGATGTATAGTCCGTCACCGTCGACGTTTGCATGTTTGAATGCTACATATACATTCTGTCCCGCGTATCCACCCAGGTAAGCCGCATATCTATACCACGTAGCATTGTTTGGTGGATAGTTGGTTCCTTCCCTTAATGATAAGATCGTGCCCGTAAAACTTCCCGGGAGTGAATCAGTAGTGGAAACTTTTACGGATAAACTGTCCGGCTGGTATCCCTGGAATGCAAGTCTCATCCAGAAAACAACCGAGTCTGTGGATGCAACTGTAAATCGCGGTGTGACAAGCCAATCCTGGCCGCCTGCACCATCATATCTTATATAGGCACTGGCTACACCGGAGTGAAACTGGGCCGTAGATCTAGCCCATGTATACGTTGGGCCAGCTATATTATATACGGACCATCCGGACGGAGGAAATAATGCGTCTTCAAATCCCTGTGTAAAATATACGCTTAATATACTTCTTTCATTTGATGGTGTGTGAAGAAACATTGGCCGGTCTGACTGACCGTTTGAATTGAACTGTGAAAACATTTCCAGTTGAGATTTACCGGGTCCATCATCATTGATCGAAAATCCGTAAGTTAAAAAAACGATAAGGAGCAAACCTCCAAGTTTAAAAAGAAAATTTTTGCTCATAATGAGTATCTAATATGATTTAAGGGTTTAACGCAACTAAAATACTGTAAACTTGTTATATTATCAAAAATATTTTTTGCCAAAAGTCACAGAAGTATTCTTTTAAATATATAAAAACTGATAAAATCCAATAAAAAAGGGCTTTTTTATTAAATTCTTAGTCACAAAATTATACCTGATAATACTATTATGAAGAGCAAAACTATTGATATTTTAAGGACTTTTGAAGGTGACGAATTTAAAAAGTTAGGTAAATTCTTAGATTCCCCCTACTTTAAACATCCCCGCGACCTGGTACCAATTTACAACGCATTAAAGCCATACTACCCAGAATTCAGCGACCCTTCACTAACAAAGCAATCATTATTCAATAGACTATATCCCGGGAAAAATTTCGGAGACACAAAGTCCGAAAGTCTGATGAAAACCCTGCTCTCGGATTTATTCAAAGCGAGCCGGGAATTCCTCGTTTATCTCGGGCTGGAGCGTGATAAGAACCGCAGAAAATATTATATGCTGGATCAGCTGCGTGAAAGAAAGCTTTATAAACAGTTTGAAAAGGAATTTACCGATACCGATACATCCATAGAAGACGCGGGATCGCTCGATCTTAATGCACTCATCGATTATTTTAATGCTGAAAATCTGGGTATTGCATATCATATCGAAATGGGAAATGCATCAGAGGTTTTTACATCGATGCTTTCGGGAACGGATTTTATTATGCTGCTCGCGATGATAAAAGCATACCGCAATACAGA
>JAEYVS010000074.1 GCA_023429265.1 Bacteroidota bacterium
ACTTGACCCACGCGGCGTAGGTTCTTCCATAAAAGGGACTTGAAGGATCGCCATCCGAATGAGTAGTAGCCCTTTCGAGGAGATCTGTAGATATCGTGACCTGGTTTGACCAGGTAATACCATTATCCGTTGAGTAATGCGAATATAAACCATCGAAAGGCTGCCTTCCCAACCGCGTTAATATAAACGTGCCATCCTTATCGATTGCAATACCGGGGTCTCCACCGTGAAAATTAATAGGATTTCCTTTACAGGTATCATTACCATACCAGGATGCCCCAGCATCAGTCGAAACATAAATCCCTTCGCTTATGAACAAACCTCCTGAAAAGCTGTATGCATTAGCGCTCGCGAAGAGAATGTTAGGATTGGTCGGATGCCGCGTAATAAAAGTCTCAGTCTGGGCTACAAGAGCGTTTGAAGGACTGGGGTGGAGACGAAAATTTATCCCCAACCCCAGGTTATTGTCCTTATTTGAATTACTTTTAGAACCCTTAGAGACCTCCAACATAAAGATCACCATAGTAAAAATGGTAATAGACAAAACTAAATACTTTATTCTGAAGATTTTTCTCATATTTAATAATAATACTATTTTATATTAAAATCTATAGCCTAAATTCAGGGAACCATAAAAATTCCTCGGCTCTCCTGCTTCATAGAAACGGTTTGCGGCTGAATTAATGTTAATAAAACCAACATACAGTTCATCTGTTATGTTATCTACACCACCGGAGAGAAGAACATTAAATTTACCAAAATTCATATCGAGACCGAGATTACCGCCGAAGATATTGTAAGATTCAGCTTGCGCAGAATTCTGGTCATTAACATACATCGAGCTTACGTACCTTGTCGTTGCTTTGATGAATCCCGTAATATTTGGAGTAAACGCTCTCTGGTATGAAAGTGACACATAAAGAAGCTGTTCCGGTACACTTGGAACAATATTTCCGGCAAGGCTTTCATTTCGTGTCGAGATCTGGCCGGTAGAATCTATGAAGATCGTTTCGGCATTATACTCGTCATATTTAAAATTATTGTATGTGAACGCAGTATTTAATTTTAAGCCTTTATAAATTTCCACATCCGCACCTATTTCAAATCCTGTGCGCCTGGTTTTTGCAGCATTTCGAAAGAACACATCCCCGTACACTTCAAACGGTACGATCTCATCCGTAATAAACATATTGAAAAATGTCGCATCAAAGAAGAGATTGTTAAAGAATTGTGTTCCGCGAGAAATGATATTACCCTTCATTCCAATCTCGAAGTTGTTGGACTTTTGTGGCTGCAGGTCGGGATTGAAGATCTTCCCCGGATTTGAGCTGGTTGGGAAATTATCCATTTCGTTTCCGGCAGGGCTGTCGAAGCTGAAACCATACGACGTATAAGCGGCTAGATACGGAGTGAATTTATAATTGAAAGCTATTTTTGGAGTAAAATCTCCAAAACTTCTATTATCACTCTGGGCTTGAAATAGTCTATTCTGCGCATCGAATACTACTCTATCGTATCTACCTGTAAGAAGGAAATCAAGCTTTCCCCTGACCAGATTCAAAGTATTCTGAAAATATGCGCCGGTGTTTGAAATGGTTTCGTCCGTAAGAGCTATTAAGTTATCAGTTTTCTGACCTCCGACGTTTTGATACATTTCAATAGGACCTGTCTGATAGAATACATCGCCACCCAGAGAAAATTCATTATCTCTACCGAATAAAGTGCTGTGATTAATGAAGCGGAAGGTGCTTCCAAGGCCGTAACGGGTAAAAATCCTGTAGTTACGGTCGACTCTTTCGAAATATTTTATTGTACCATATGCTGTAACTTCGATTTGATTGTTTTTCTTTTTATCCATAAAAGAATTGAATCTGAGTCCAACCCTACCTTTGTTTGAGATCCTTCTAAAATCGAGATCTTTTTCTCTCTGCGCTGCCTGCAGCGGATCCTGCTGAAACTCATCCAGGGTAAGAGACCCCGGAAGTCTGATCAATCCATAAGCAACATATCCCAGAATTTTAAGCTGAGACCTGTCATCCGGAGTAATCTCAGTAACGGTATTGAGGATATGCCAGAAGTCCTCACTGTGCTCCCTGAATCCGTCGGCATTGTGGTATTTATATGTGACAAGATTGCGGTAATCATCTGTTTTTATTCCGGTTTTGAAACCATTTTCTCTCAGACCATAAGAACCTATCTGGTTAAAATTAATGGCAAATGACCTGTCAAAAGTAATATCATTAATGAAGTTAATGACTCCGCCGGGGGCATTCGTATAGAGAGATGAGGAATTACCCTTTACTATCTCAATGCTGCCGATAGACTGGAAATCAATTGCTTCAATCCTGGTCTGCCCATCAGGTTCGGATTCGGGAATATCGTCAAGCAGAATGCGAACACCGCGGATACCGGTATTCGATCTGCTGCCGAAACCTCTGATGGATACTCTTACATCGTGGTTTCCGTAGCGGGACTGCATAAATAAGCCCGGTACAGATCCCAGTACGTCATTTATTGCTGTTTTTTTATCAAATTTATATACTGACTGATCTATCCTGAAAACTGAATATGGGATATCGATAATCCTTTTTTCTGTTCTTGTACCGGTGATCATAATCTCGTCGGTTTCATAAATAAGGGAATCTGGTGTGCCGCTCTCAACGCCCGGATCATCCTGCCCATAAGAAATTGAGGTGTAAAAAACACTTAGCAACAACAGTAGAAAAATTCCTATAGCTGTTTTCATTTTATGATTTAAAATTTTGAGTTAAAAATATGAAAAAGCATTCTGCTTTATTGTTATTGGGTTAACCAAGCAGAAATGGAATTGATTCTAACAGCGCATAACCACGCTTCGGAGAGATTTGAGAAAAGAGATGTCAACTATTTGCTGCGAGTATTTCAAGGAGAACTCGGAACAGATGTCCGCCTCGCAGATAAACTTTGTAATATAGAAATAATTCTGAGTTGTCTTTAAAAGTGAAA
>JAEYVS010000177.1 GCA_023429265.1 Bacteroidota bacterium
AGAAAAGAATACTGGGGCTATGCTGCAGATGAAAACCTGACAAATGACGACCTAATAACCGAAAAATACAAAGGCATACGCCCTGCTCCCGGATATCCTGCCTGCCCGGATCATACCGAAAAAAGAACCCTGTTTGAATTACTGCAGGGCTATAAAAATGCGGGTGTAAAGCTAACGGAAAGCCTGGCTATGTACCCGGCTGCGTCTGTCAGCGGGATATATTTCGCTCATCCCGAGTCCAGATATTTCGGATTAGGTAAAATCCAGCTCGACCAGGTAAAGGACTACGCCGAAAGAAAGGGTATTTGCCTCGAGGAAGCCGAAAGGTGGCTTTCATCGAATTTGGCTTATTGATGGGAACTTTTTGCCCCGTTTGTAAATTTTAGGTTAAAAAAATTGAATGATAGTAAAATACCCTTTCCTGATTATTGTTCTTTTAATTTTTTTATCTAACCACTCTTTTTCTCAAAACACAAGCGAATTTTCGGGACGTGTCCTTGATAATTCTAATCAGCAGCCTCTTGCCGGAGTTTCGGTCACGCTTTTGAATGATGATGAGGTAGTTTCAGGGGCTGAAACTGGCGATAATGGATTTTTCCTCATTAAAAACCTTGATGCCGGCTTTTATCAGGCAAGGTTTTCTTTATTGGGATATGAAACTTTCCTTTTGAATGATGTTGTCCTGAGGTCCGGTATTCCTACGGATGTATTGATAGAAATGAAGGAATACACAACGGATGAGATTGTAGTTGAAGAAATTCTGAGAAGACCTTCCGATATTTCCAATTCCTTTAAGTCACTAACCAACGAAGAGGTCCGTAGAAGTCCGGGCGGTTTTGAAGATATTGGAAGGGTTTTACAGACCTTGCCCGGAGTATCTTTTGTGAATGACGGAAGAAATGATCTATTAGTCAGAGGGGGCTCTCCTACGGAAAACTTATTTATTGTGGATAACTCAATAATTCCGAATATAAATCACTTTGGATCACAGGGTGCAACAGGAGGACCCGTTAGCCTCATAAATCTGGATTTCATTAGGGAAGTGGATTTTATTACAGGTGGATTTCCTGCCAAGTATGGTGATAAACTCTCTGCAGTATTAGATGTAAAACTCAGAGAAGGAAACAGGTCAAAATTCCTCGGAGATATCAATCTCAGCGCTACAGGATTTGGAGCAGTATTTGAAGGTCCCATTGGAAACGAAAAGAAGGGGTCCTGGTTAGTTTCTGCCAGGAGAAGCTATCTCGACCTGATCTTTAATGCTGCCGGCTTTGGATTTGTCCCGGAGTATTCTTCAATACAAGGTAAATTCGTGTATGAGTTTGGTGATAAAAATACCCTGACAATTAATGCCCTGGGAAATCTGGATAAGGTAAAGTTCAATAATGATGATGAAGAAAACCGCCAGGATAATGAACAGATTTTAAAAAATAATCAAACCGGTTACTCCAATTCATATCAACTCAAAACACTTCTCTCGGATAAATCTTATTCGATTGTTAACATTTCACGAAACTTCGTAAAGTTTGATTATTCGGCAAGGGATTCTTTATTCACTGAAAGATTTAAGAACCTATCTGAAGAAGGAGAAACTACTATAAAAGCTGAGTATTACTATACTCCTTCAAATAAAACCATTGTCGAGACCGGAGGCGCATTCAGGCTTGTCAGTTTTAAAAATGAAATTTATCAGAGAGAAGATACTCTGCTGATAACTGACCCTGAAACAGGTGAACCGTTCGTACTTCCGGAATTGAATATTAACGCTGATAATAGCACTTACAAAAGTTATGCTTATGCTCAGATTACACAGGAGGTATTCAATGGAATTAAGATTAACGCAGGGCTAAGATACGATTATTTTGAATTTCTTAATAAAAAAAATTATATCTCTCCGCGCGCCTCAATCCTGGTTCCAGTTACACCAAAATTTAATATTGGATTCAGCTATGGCATATTCTACCAGTCACCTGCCTATATCTGGCTTGTATCAAATGAACAGAACAGGAACCTGGATAATATCCGGGCTGATCATTATGTTATAGGATTAGAATATTACTTTGATTATGATTTTGTGCTGAGCCTGGAAGGGTATTATAAAAAATATTCGGAGTATCCCGTGAGCCAGTTAAGGCCGTACTTTATTCTTGCAAATAACGGCGGAAACTTTGAAAACGTTGATGAATTCGGGCTGGAGCCCTTAGCTTCACTTGGATCCGGATTTTCCAGGGGGGTGGAGTTATTTCTTCAGAAGTCACTTACCAAAGACCTGTATGGCACAGTTAATTTCTCACTGTTCGAAGCCCGTTACACATCCCTTGACGGAATTGAAAGGAGAAGCGATTTTGACAATAGGTTTATATTTATAATCAATGGGGGTTACAGGCTTGGAGATTGGGAATTCTCGTCTAAATTCAGATACATAGGGGGCAGACCATATACTCCGATAGACCCTTCAACGGGATATGTAGATATTGAAAACTATAACAGCGAATTGCTCCCAAATTATTCAAGCCTTGACATTAGGGTTGATAAAAGATGGAATTTCAAAAATTGGTCTTTGATAACCTATATAGATATACAAAATGTATTAAATAAGAAAAACGTCACTGACTATCGATGGAATAAATATACAATGGTTGTTGAAGAAAATGAAAGTATAGGGCTTCTTCCGTCAATTGGTATCAATGCTAAGTTTTAGATATTTTTCTTACTTTAATTAATTCTCTAATTTGCATAGTTTGAATATAATTATTTGATAAAATAACAGGACAATAATGCGAAAAATACTGAGGCTAAGTTTCATATTATTAATTACTTTGTTTGTTTCTTCTCAAGGTTACTCACAATTCGGCAAATTCTCACTTTTTGGCGGTCCTATGATAGGATGGCATATACCGAATGTTGATGACCTTAATATACAGCTCAGGACTTCAGGTCTGCCTGAACTCAACACCGATGGCTACTTCACTATTGGCGGAGGCGGATATATGGATGTACCTAAGCTCGATGGACTGAGGATTGGAGGACTGGGTACGAGTTTTTCTACTGAAACCAGCATCGTGACATCCGGTGACATAACTAAAAGAGTTAATTATAAAATAGGATATGGCGGTTTGAGCCTGGAGTATGTACATACTCTTAGTAATGTATTTGAACTTACAGGAGGAGCAACATTAGCAACAGGTGAACTCATTGTGGACATTTACCAGTATAAAAACGGCTCAACCTCCTGGACACAGAACTGGAATGAGCTCACAAATACTTCTTCATCACAAAACATCTCCCGCCAGATGGCTCTGAGATTCTATTCCGCAACACCTAAACTCGGAATTGGTATATTCCTCCGAAGTTATCTGTATGCAAAGATTAACGCGGGCTATATGCTGAGCGCTAATAGCGGCTGGACGGGGGAAACAGGCGAAGAGATAAACGATGCGCCATCAGGTATAAAAGCTGACGGGCTTGTCTTTGATTTCAGTCTGAATTTCGGATTATTCTTTAAATAAAAGTTGCTAAGTACTAAATGAAAATCATATTAGTTACCGGCGGAGCAGGATTTATCGGAAGTAATTTCGTAAAGTATATTTTGAACAATACTGAGTACAATGTCATTAACTATGATAAGCTCACCTATGCCGGAAACCTGGAAAATCTCACGGACATTGAAGATAATCCGCGATATAAATTTGTTAAAGGCGATATTTGTGATCCTGACGCTGTTAAAACAGCACTTTCCGAAAATGAAGTGGATACCGTTGTAAATTTTGCCGCGGAGTCTTACGTAGACAGGAGTATCCTTTCCTCTAAAGAGTTCATCGTTACGAATGTTGAAGGTACTCAGGTTTTGCTGGATGAATCACGTAAGCACGGAATAGAGA
>JAEYVS010000210.1 GCA_023429265.1 Bacteroidota bacterium
CATACTCAATAAGTCAAATGAAATTTCTTTTTATTTTGGATACCAATATCTCGAGACAGCTGACAAGGATGTTGAAGATGAAATTAAATCAGGAAAAATTTTTAAAGTCGGATCAACGGGAGTCATAAGACCTGTGCAATTAGTGGAATATGGAGGACTTTTTAATCGTCCAAAACATTCCGGTGTGGCAAAACTTTCTTATACCTACATTCCTTTCGCTTTAAATGCAAATATTAGAGCCGTAATGAAAGATAAATATGGATTCGCTGATAGAAACAGCAACCTCATATTAGATAATGCGAATGAATACGCACCCGGGTATGTACTGTGGAATGTAAACATAACCAAAAGCTTCAATAATTTTGATCTGAAAGTAGGCGTTGAAAATCTATTCGATAGAACCAGCCTGCAGTACACTCCTGAAATTCCCGGTAGAATAGTTTACGCAGGTATAGGAGCTCATTTGTAAAATTTTTTACAGCTAAAAAGGACTAAATTAGTCGCACATAAAACCTAAATCAATTTAAAAAAATAAAATTTGTAATGAAAAAAAACAGAACATTATTAGCTTTATTTGCTATCGTTATCGCATTTATCGCAAGTGCATGCTCAAGTGATACAGTAGTTGAACCACCGCCACCCGAAGCAGGAGATCTTTCGGTAAGAACGTATTCCAACTTGCCTGCTGACACAGGTAATACGGGTGATTTTACATACTTCAGATTTTCCGACAGCTCTATAGTTACAGGTGGTGAAATAAACACTGCAAACTGGGATATGGCATTCAGAGGAACAACCCTTTGGATAAACGGCGGAACAGGAAGACCCGGAAATGGCGGCGCTATCCTTTACACAGGATCAAATTTTGATACTGTATCTATAGCCCCGGAGACAGGATATGCTGTTGATCAGAATGACACAACCCTGGCAATTCCCACGGGTGCAGGAAATGGATGGTACTCATATGATTTTATGAATAATTACATCGCCCCAATCCCGGGAGTGGTACTGATAATACGAACCGGCGATGGAAAGTATGCAAAGGTAGAGATATTGAGCTATTATAAAGATCAGGACCCACAGCCATTCCCAAATCCGGTTAATTTCAGATTTTATACTTTCAGATTTGCATATCAGCCTGATGGCTCAAGAAACATAAAGTAGATTTCTTGTATTTCGTTCTAACCTAACCCATATTAGTTCGGCAAAAACCAAAGCCCTGTCTCATCTCCGAGCAGGGCTTTCGGTTAAACCATTTCCAGCTATTCATAACCTTCCTTTTTCCCAATAACTTTTTACTTTAATTTAGTATTTTCTTCTATTGCTTAATTCAATTCAATCTTTTGAATTTCAGAAAGCTATTCGAACCCGATAAGGAAAGATACGGAGTAACCCGGATTGAAGCACTCTCCGACGGGGTCTTTTCAATTACAATGACCCTGCTTATACTGGGCATTAACGTCCCTCCATTATCCCCGGACGACTCAACAACCATACATAAGCTTCTGCAGCTCGGTCCGCTATTCGAAAATTACTTTATAAGTTTTATTGTACTGGGATTATTTTGGATTCGCCACCAGATGCAGTTCAAGGATATCCGCATGGCAGATAGAAACCTTATGTGGATTAATATATTTTTTCTTATGTTTGTTGCCATTGTTCCTTTTACAACAAGCATGATGGTAGAATATTCTAACAACCACATAAGCATCCAGGTATACTGCGTAAATCTCATTATACTGGGTCTTCTCCTGATTGCACACTGGGAATATGCTGTAGCAAAACATCGGCTTATTGATAAGAATTTGAATATTAAAGATCTGAAGTTTATATCAAAGGCACAGTTTCTTACTCCTGCATTGTTTTTGGTTCCTGCCATTATCGCATTTTTCGACATAAATATTGCGAAAGTATGCCTTTATACCTTACCCCTCGTTTCTTCTCTGGCTTTTAAGACTTACAAAAAGGTAAGAAAACAGCGCGAATGAAACCAAATCACATTATCCCTTGTCTAATTATTATTAATTCAAATTAAAGTTTCTATGAAAAAGGCTTTTCTTACCTTCAGCATCTTACTTTTCCTCTCCTGTATGCATTCAAATGCCTATTCTCAAAAAGTTTTTCCGGTGCAATATGAATCACAAGCGGACATTAAAGTTTATGTTGTGGATTACGAGTCACAGGCTGACCTAAAAGTTTTTACAGTAAAATATGCTTCGCAAGCTGATGAGGATGGTCTGTGGTATTTCACAGATTATGAATCACAGGCCGATTTTACAATATACTTTGTAGATTACGAATCACAGGCAGACCTCACCATATATAATGTGGACTATGAATCACAGGCCGGATGGAATGACAAATCCAAATCCTGGCTATTGATGAAGAAATATTAATAATCTTACAATCTTGGGTATTTTCTTTTATTATTTTTAATTGGTATATTATTTGTAGGTCTATAACAAATAAACCAATGTTACCATGGCGATATCATTAAATCCGGAACATTGGGAAAGATATAAGGACATTGCTTTACTTCTTATTAAATATGGGCGCACTGATTTAGTAAAACAAACGGGGTTAACACAAACCCTCAGTGAAGTTAAAATAGACAGGGAAACAGAAGCTGAAATAAAGGAGCTGCCTGATGACCTGGAAAAGCTTGGTCCTACCTACATAAAACTGGGACAATTCCTTTCAACAAGGTCTGATCTCCTGCCTCCTCCATATCTCGATGCTTTATCGCGATTACAGGAAAATGTAAAACCTTTTTCATTTGCTGAAGTTGAACATATTATCTCATCAGAACTCGGGATCCGGTTCTCTAAAGCTTTTAAAGATTTTGATACCGAGCCCATAGGTTCTGCATCCATTGGTCAGGTACATAAAGCGGTAATGCCTAATGGAAAACCGGTTGTTGTGAAAATTCAACGACCCGGTATCCGTGATAAAGCCATAACCGATCTGGACGCTCTGGGGGAATTGGCTGATCTATTAACTGAATATACCGACTTCGGAAAAGATTATGATGTAAAAGGAATATTCGAAGAGTTTAGAAAAGGAATGTTACGGGAGATGGATTACCGCAACGAAGTCCAGAATTTAAAAACCATAGCTAAAAACGTTAGCGAATTTAAAAACATAATTGTGCCCCTACCTATTGAGGATTATTACTCCTCTAAAGTAATTACTATGGATTACATAAGAGGAAACAGCTTTACGAATGTTAGTCCTTTAAAAATGCTTGAAGTGGACGGCGACAAGCTTGCTGCAGATTTGTTTGAAGCATACCTGAAGCAGATAATTATTGATGGAATTTATCACAGCGACCCTCACCCGGGAAATATATATATTACCAATGATAATAAAATTGCTTTATTGGATTTGGGGATGGTGGGCTATGTATCAGGTGAAATGCAAAAAAGACTCCTCGAAATTTTGATTGCTCTTGGGGATGGCAGAGGTGATGATGTTGCTTCATATATGGAGGAAATTGCTAGGAAAGACCGGGATTTCGATTTGAGGAATTTTAGGTCTACAATAAGTGAATTTGTAGCCACTCAAAAATCTACTACACTGGAAAATCTCGAGATTGGCAGTGTTATACTTGAATTGACACGTCTTTGTGCAGTTAATGGTGTTCATATTCCCAATGAATTAACAATGCTGGGAAAAACTCTTTTAAACCTGGATAAAGTAGGAAAAACCCTTTCCCCGAATTTTAACCCCAACCTGGAGATTCGTAGAAAAGCGGATGAGCTTCTTAAGAAGAAATTTATGAACGATGCTCAGTCTAAGAAACCATATGAAATACTTTTAGAAGGTAAAGAGTTTTTTGAAAGGCTGCCGGGACGTATAAATAAGATATTTGATAAGGTGGCTAATAATGATATCCGTGTAAAGGTTGATGCTATAGATGAGACCTATCTAATGAATGGATTCCAAAAAGTAGCAAATAGAATTACCCTAGGACTAATTATTGCATCTATGATAATTGGAGCAGCGCTAATTATGAATATCAGAACCGGATTCACTATTTTCGGATATCCCGGTATTGCTATAGTCTTATTCATATTTGCCGCTGCCGCCGGAATTTCTCTGGCAATTAAAATAACTTTTACCGACGAAGTTATGCATAAAAAAGATGATTAAAAGCGACACTCGGCTTAGAATACACGCCGCATAGTTTTATTGGGAATCTATTAGTAGTGCTGTAATTACTTTACCAGCATCATCTTTTTGGTTTCACTATAACCACCTAAAGAGGGCTCAAATACATTCTGAATTCAAAAAAACCTCCTTAATCGTCAGGAGGTTTTTTTATGAAACTAACTGTTATGAATAATTTAATTCGAAAATCTGTATATCTCCTCCGGACTCTCATATTCCAAAAGTCCGGAATCTTTTTCAGATAAAGTTATCTTAGAATTTCCCAAAAAATCAGGCTTTTGTATGTCTATTACATTCCCCGTTCTGCTAAATACATATTCACAGGGTATGAGATCACCCGTGCTCCAGTTTATGGCGTGAACTTTCTTTACCACACTTTCTCCATCCAATAACCCAAGCATCATCACAGCATTAAAATAATCGAACATTGGATTTGGACCATCGAATAAATTTTCCTCGAGGTTTACTTCACCGGACTGCATATTGTCCTCCTCCCGAAAAAAATATGTATACTTATTTTTATTCGCGCCTGTAATTTCATAGGAAATATTTTTCTGGGGCGTATCAACCTGGATCCGTACTCCTGAGTATCCGTTCGGCGTCAGATTAAATTCACATTTCGCTTTTACATCCGGTCTGTCGATGAACTTACCTTCCTCAGATACATACCAGCTCCTGTTACCCGCAATTAATTTGTACTCCTGCTCCTGCAATAGTTCATTGTCTTCTTTCCTGTACATCAAAAGTTTACCTGTTGATTGTGTCTCCATGTCGATTAAAATTTTACTTTCGAAAAATTTTTAATATAAATGTACTTCTATTCGGTTTGAAATTATAAATGAAATCGAGATTGATAAATAATTTCATTTGATAAGCTTGCAGATTTATAACGGTGTACTGAATGTTAATAAAAATAATTTAAAAATAACAGAGACTTTAAAGTTTATTTACAGATAATTTGCAATGAATACATAAAATCCACTATTTTGACTTTATACACCACCTTCAAATAGGGATATTATACAATGTTTAATTACTTGTACATATTATTATTGATTTTACTTCCCTTTAGCTCAGGATTTTCTCAGGTAACGCAGGAATGGGTGCAAAGATATGACGGTCCGGCTGGCAGTCTCGACCTGAATTCAGGTCTTTTATTACTGGATGACCAAAGCAGTATTGTATATGGACATTCCACTGGAATTGGCACCCAGCTCGATATGACACTAGTTAAATATTCAACTTCCGGGTCGTATCTCTGGGATTTCAGATATAATGGTCCCAGCAATGGCTCGGATCAATTATTCTCTATAGCAGTAAATGAAAATGGCGAGATATACGGAGTTGGAAATGTATCGGATACATCAGCAATCCAGATGGGAATTGTAAAGCTGAATAGTTCAGGCATTCTTCAATGGATTTATTCTGCCAATATTCCCGGTTATTCAGATCAATATGGACAGGACATAATAGTTTCAGCTTCAGGTAATGTATACGCCTGCGGCTTCGCCAAAAATCTGCAAAATAATTTCGATCTGGTCTTGATGAAATTATCTCCGGAAGGGAACATTGTATGGACAAGGACTTTCAATTATTCTGGAAATAATAATGACGCGCCTGTAAAAATATTATGTGATGCAAATGAGAATATCTTTGTGGTAGGTACTTCATCCGATCTATCGGGTAATGAGCATATATTTTATGTGAAATACGACAGCGCGGGGAACCCACCAAATGTCTGGACATATCCAGGAAATTCAAGCAGAGCTGTTTCAGCAGTAATGGACAGTTCCGGACTAATTGTCATTGCAGGAGTAACTTACAGCGTATCCTCTAATTTTGATTACTTAACTCTGAGAGTCTCATCTGATGGCTCCTCACACTGGGCTGAATCGTATAATGGACCCGGGAATCACCTGGATTACGCTTACAAAGTAATTACTGATGATAACCAGAATATATATGTTACAGGCAGCAGCAGAACCGGCTCCATACCCGGAACCGAAGACGTACTTACAATTAAATATGATTCTTCCGGAAATCAGCTCTGGACAAACCGTTTTGACAGCCACCCCGGGGGAAGTGACATCGGGTACTCTCTTGCTCTTGACCAGGGTCAGAACGTTTACATCGCTGCAGCCATCGATCGTGATACAAATCATCTTATTTTCGGAACAATGAAGATTAAACAAAACGGAGAATTGGAATGGCTAAGAACATATGAATATTATCACTCACCCGAAGATTTCCCATATGCGATAGCAGTGGATACGGCAAACAGTGTTTACATATCAGGTATCAGCTTTGGAGGATCAACTGACTATGACATAACTACAATTAAGTATTCGCAGTCAGTAAATATTAATACCATAAGTAATATTATTCCTCCCGGTTTTATTCTCCATCAAAACTATCCAAACCCCTTCAACCCCGCTACAAAAATTCGTTTCGAAATTCCCACTCAGGAACAAGTAATATTATCCATATATAATTCCCTGGGTCAATTGATCTCGATTCCATTTAATTCAAACCTTCCTTCGGGCTCATATGAGTATCTTTTTGATGCCTCAGAACTCTCATCGGGCATCTATTTTTACACCCTACAAGCAAGGGAATTCAAAAAAACTGCAAAAATGACACTAATCCGTTAATTATTCGTTAGAATTCTACTTGACAAAAGTGTTTAATATTAGTATGTTATAATACATAAGCACTTATATAAATACTATATGGATTTAATTAAACAATTGGGTTACTTATCTCTGGGCACCAGGTTCAGGATTTTAACGGATAAACTTTTACAGGATGTCGATAAAGTTTACAAATCCCTCGATGTGGATTTTGAACCGAGATGGTTTACTGTATTCTACCTAATCAATCAAAGAGAATCAATTTCAGTTACGGAAATTGCAAATGAGCTGGGCTATACCCAGCCGGCGGTTACTCAGATACTGAACATCCTCATACACAAGGGTCTCGTAAAATCCGTAAAAGAAAAAGAAGACTCACGCAAAAAGATACTCACTATTACACCCAAGGGTAAGAAGCTGTTTGATACTCTTAAACCTGTATGGCAGATAATTGAAAGCACCGTTAAAGAATTTTTCCTCTCCACGGGATATGACATTCTGACTGTCCTGGATAAAATTGAGACCGGGCTTTCTGAGAATGATATCTATACACGCATTGAAGAAAAGCTGAAGGTACTTAGAGAAAATGGCGTGGAAATCATTCCTTATGAGGAAAGGTACAAAAATTATTTTAGCGAACTGAATTACGAATGGATAAGCAAATACTTTAAAATAGAAGACATCGACAGGCAAATTCTGGAAAATCCTGAAACTGAGATACTGAATAAAGGAGGCTCGATCTTCTTTGCAAAGCTGAACGACAAAATAGCAGGGACTGCTGCCCTCCTAAAACATCCCGACGGTTCATATGAGCTGACTAAGATGGCTGTCGATAAAGACCTGAGAGGACGGCAGATTGGGATTAAACTTGCAAATGCTGTCATCAATAAAGCGCGAGAAGAAAATGCAGAGGTCCTGTTCCTTGAAACTAATAATACCCTTACTCCTGCGCTTTCACTCTATCGAAAACTTGGATTTGAGGAAATACAATACGAGCAGCCCTCAAAATATGAGCGTTCAACCGTCAGGATGAATTTAAAATTAAACAGAGTTTCATCTGCGACCAATAGCGAAGCAGATGTGTCAAATTAACATACACAGGTTTTAAAATAAAAGGATTCCATTATGGAAACATTACAAATACATAACAGAAACTATTTACTCGCTTTTCTCATAGCGATGGCAATTATTGTCATAATACAAAACCCCGTCAAAGCTCAGACAATTGAAGTCAGCGGAAAGGTTCTTAACAAGGAGGCTAAAATGCAGACCATCAACTCAATTGCAGATCTGCTTAATAACAACTATATCTTTCCGGAAACTGCAAAAAAAATGGAAGAATACCTCAGCTCAAAAATGAAAGATGGAGCCTATGACAAAATCTCCGACCCTATGGCATTTGCCGAGCAAATGACAAAGGACCTTCAGGAGATTAGCAAAGATGGTCACATAAGGGTGGGATATTCACCTCAGCAGGTCGCTGAAATGAGAGACATGGAAAGTAAACAGATCAGCCCTGAAGAGCAGGACAGAATCTTCTACGAGAGGCTGCTGGGAGATAATTTCGGATTCAAAAAGGTCGAGCAGCTTCCCGGCAATATTGGTTACATAGATTTCCGTTTTTTCGGTCCCCGCGAGATGATCAAAGAAAAAGTAGCGACGGTAATGGCTTTTGTCGAAAATTGCGACGCGCTCATTTTCGATATGCGTTATAATGGAGGCGGTGACCCAACAGGCATTCAGCTCATTTGCAGCTATCTTTTTGGCGAGGAGCCTGTTCACTTAAATGACCTTTACTTCAGACCAACTGATAAACTTGAAGAATTCTGGACGCTGAAAGAAATTAAAGGTAAACGCATGCCTGATGTGCCTGTTTATGTACTCACAAGCTCTTATACATTCTCCGGAGCTGAAGAGTTTTCCTACAACCTTAAAAATCTTGATCGCGCAACCTTGATAGGGCAGACTACAGGCGGGGGTGCTCACCCGGGCGGTCCCCAGGTAGTTAATGATGACTTCATTCTCAATGTCCCAACAGGAAGAGCGATTAACCCATATACAAAAACCAACTGGGAAGGGACCGGGGTAAGTCCTCACATAGATTTGCCCAGCAATAAAGCTTTGACAAAAGCGCATATTCTTGCGCTGGAAGAAATAAATCTTTCCTTGCAGGATGATGCCGCTAAAAAGAGGAATGAATTTATGATCGAATCACTAAATGCCGTTCTGAATGCTCCTGAAATTAGTTCCGATATACTGAGCAGTTATGCCGGTACATACGGCGAAAGAACGATCTATTTTGAAAATGGACGTCTATACTACCAGAGAGGTAAGAGACAGATAAATGAAATGACTCCTATGAATGAAGATACCTTTATGACAAAGGAAATTCCCTTCTTTAGAGTGAAATTCGATAAAGATTCATCAGGAAAGGTCACAGGTATAACCGGTATTTATGATAACGGAACCACCGACAATACACCTAAAACTAATTAACAGAACCGGGAC
>JAEYVS010000251.1 GCA_023429265.1 Bacteroidota bacterium
AAACTGATCTTTCTTATGAACTCGACTTTGATGATCAATGGGTAAGTTTTATTAACAGTATACCATCTGCAAGAGAGCTTCAGGATGAATTTAAGCTGGAAGGGGAGTACAACTATCGAACAGGTGCATACGCGCAGGCGCGCTTTACGCTGGGGGATAGGTTCTTCTATCAGCCCTCAGTAAGAGCTGATTATTATTCATATCTCAAACGCCCCTACATCTCACCGCGCTTTAATCTGGGGTATGCGCTGGATCCCCTGACTACAGTCCGAGGCTCGGTCGGACTCTATTACCAGTCTCCCGGGTATGAGAAGCTCATCGATGGCAGAACGTTCTACAATCTTGCGGATATCGACGGTACCACGCTTAAAGCCGAAGAGAGCGTCCACTATGTCCTTGGTATAGACAGGTGGCTTGATAATGAATGGCAGGCTCGTGTAGAGGGGTATTACAAAAATTTCAATAATCTAATCGAACAGCAGATACTGACCGGGTACAGGTATGAATGGATCATAGCCGACCCGAATAATACAGACCCCAATTACATCAGCGACCCGGGCAACTGGACTCGCTCCAATGATAAGCTTCCGTACGATTCGCTCACAACGATCCCGGTGAATAGCGCTTCCGGGAATTCATATGGTATAGAGCTGTCTCTCGAAAAAAAATACATCGGTCCCCAAACAAAATTCTACGGCTGGATTAACTATTCCTTCTCAAAATCTCAGCGTGATAGGGGAGACGGGCTTATCACCCCGTTCCGCTTTGACCGCACGCACGCGCTGAATATTGTCGCGAATTATCGTGTCAATTCCTGGCTCGAGGTCGGTGCGCGCTGGCAGTATGCGACGAATTTCCTCGAAACACCGCCGGTAGGTATTACACCACGAGTTGTTGGGGACTCGCTCGTTTTGAACCCTCTTACCGGAGATATGATATTCAATCTTGACTTCGGAGACAAATCGAATCTTTATTCACAGCGCCGCCCTGATTATCACAGGCTCGACGTGCGGGTGTCCGCATTTACTAAATTCTGGAATACCGACTGGACATTCTACATCGACGTGATGAATGTTTACAACCGCACTAATGTCATAGGCTACGACCGTTCGCTTAATAGTGATTACGAAATAGTCACCGAAACCCGCGGTATGATCCCCATACTCCCGACCATAGGTGTAAACGCCAGATTTTAAACGAAAGATTGCAATCGCACAAGTTTTGCAGGCGATGTCACCTTTGTATTCTTTGAATCCTTCTCACATTAGGGTATAACCAGTCTAGACCCCCTTTCCTTACTTAGAAGAAATCCTCCACGAACCAAGATTAGATTCACCTCCTTGAAATAATATTTCTGGAAGGATGACTTAAAACACTTTTTGTATTTGAAATTTAACGCCATTATGAAAATTGGCGTTAAAAAATTACGTGGCGTCGAGAGTGCTCCCCGGGTACCGGGGAGACGGAGAAAAACTGCCTGCCCCGCTTTAGCGGTGGTCTGAGCGAGGTCTTATTCGCGTTAGCGGAATTCGAGCGAGTTTTTTTCTCCGAACGAGAGCACAGTAATTTTAGCCAATTTTCATTAGGCGGGCCTTTTTGCTTCTTTTGGGCAAGCAAAAGAAGCCGCCGGAGGCAATCTATTTTCTTTCACTTCATTCCTAGAGTCTAGGGTTGCATAACCGTATCCTATTCACCTATTGAAAATTGAAATAAAAAATTATCTTCCCTTCGATTTATCCCTACGAAAAGAAAAACCACTGAATATTGACTACTGACCGACTATTCGCTCTATCTTCTCTCTCGTAATCTCTCCGCCCGTCACAAACAATTTTTTCATGCAGTCTGTATCTACTATAAGTGGCTTCTCTATCTTTTTCCCAAGTAAATACAATAGATTCTCTGCAGTTAGGAATGAAGGAAGAACGCCCGTCTCTGATTGAATGTTGTATGTTGAAATATTTCCAAATGCCGAGGATATTATCAGAAAATATACCAGCTCATAGCCTTGCGCTCCTAGTAGTTTCTTTTGATTCTTTATGTAATCTGTTATTGCGCGGTCATTTGTTCCCATTGAATAATGTTTCTGCCTCGCTTTGCTATCATATATGACGGCATACCTGTTCTGGATATCTTTAGCGATTCCATCAGGGTTTCTGCCCGCTCCCTGCCCTAATTCTGTTACATCATACCCGAGCATGCTCATTGCCAATTTGCACTTTTCTTCAAATTCATATCCGGATTTATCGGTAAATGATACTTTACTGAGATCTTCGAGAACTTGTGGAATAAAGAGTGAATTACCCGGTCGCTTGTTATTCTTATTCGATTTTTCGTCGGTAAATAAATACAATCCGGTGCCTAACCTCTTTTCTTCGATTATTTCGATAACATCTTTCCATTCTTCTTTATCCTTTGCGTAAATGAAAAATACTTTGAGTACTTCGCTCCATTTGCAGTCATACTTTGTCGTATAAGCATTTACACAGGGTTTTTTGCAATAGAATATCCAGTCATTGATGGAAGGCAGTCGCTTATGTTCGCGTATGAAGTTTCCAAAAGTATTAATGTAATCTTCTTCTGAATACTTAATGTTAATGAATGTTCTTGGAATGTCTCCTGCTTCTTTCACTAGCTCACTGTACAGCCTGAAGTTTTTTACGATAATCTGCTTCTTAATGCCTGTCTGTTTGAAGAATTCTCTGAAAGTTGGTGGTTTTTGAATGTCTTTCTTTACTGCTTGGTAAAGATCTACGATCTCTTCTTTTCTCATTGTGGTAGAGTTTAATTTATTTAAAATTTCTAATACAAAGTTAGCAGTGATTCACCTACAAAGTCAAACAAAAAAAGGATAGATAGCGCATCTATACAAAATGCCATATAAATCCCTAAAAAACATTGTTGATTAATTTTAGTATTGACGAGCGAAAAAGAGTGAAGTATGAAAAATCCCACTACCTATGTCACCCTGAACTTGTTTCAGGGTCTCAATAATTGTACTACTCGTTCCCAAACTCCGATTTGGGAACGCTTTCCAAGGTGGGGATCCGACCTGCATAGCGTAGCGAAGTCCCGCAAGAGGCGGCGGTCCCGCTTTAGCAATGATTTGGGTACGCAACCTCTGACCTGCGTAGCGTAACGAAGTTCCGCCAAATGCGGTGGTCTTGCGTGGATTATTATCTCCCCTTTGTACAAAGGGGAGAAGCCACTGTATGCGAGGAACGAGCATATACAGTGGGCAGAGGGGTTTAGAATTACTTATTATTTACCCGGCTTTTGAAAAGCGTAAGGACTATCTTGAGAAAAAGCTTGAATTTTACTTCTTTTCCTTTAAAATTGCTTTGACATATTCCTTCATATTTTTCTCTTTATTCGCTTTATATGCTTTATCCCTGACTTCGCGTACCCATTCGACGGCATTAAAACCTTCAATGTAATCTTTTTCTTTTTTTCCGGTTTTACCCTTAGGCTTATTTTTTATTTTATCTTTAATCATTTTCCTGGATTAGTTCTTTATCTTAGTACTCT